>NZ_JBMSDU010000012.1:0-136436 GCF_049445835.1 Ancylobacter sp. VNQ12
CCTTAAGCGGTCGACAGTTTTCCCGCCGGCGACTGCCGGTCCGAAGACCTCGTCTCTGTCGGGAGCAACCAGAGGAGCGTCAGCACCGCGTCAGCGGCGCGCCCCGTCGATGGCCGCTTTATAGGGGGACCCAGCCGAACCTGTCAACGCCCTTCGCAAAAGAAAAATGACGGCGCCCGCGGCTTTGGATAACTCGTTCGCGTATCGTCAGAAAGGCTTACCTATCAATGCGTTAGCAAGGCTGACCTTTTTCGCCCGGCCTCGATCCGCCGGCTTTTGGCGCGTCCGAGGGCGGAAAAATTCGCGTCCCGCCCTCCGGAAAAATGCTCGTTTCGACGCCATCCGGCGGGTCGAACTGACCATCAAATGACCTGTCGAATCATGTGTTCGCAAGGCTTTGCGCTCAGTGATCCGACAATACGACGTCCTCCGACCATTCGCCCTCGACCTCCTTCACGATCGCCTGGCCGCAGATCACCCGGCCCTTCACGGGATCGAAAGTCAGGGTCGGCGGGCCCTGGAGTTGCCAGCCTTTGTTCAGCGCAGCCGAAACCCGCTTGCAGAAGGACACGTCGTCCGGGCCGGTGAGGTAGCGGTAGAGCTTCATGATGATTCCTGCTTTGCGTTGTCGTCATCCCGGATCTGCCGGGCTATCCCCGCGCCTCGATCGCGTCGGCGAGCGCCACCCGCTTGCGGGCGATGTCGGCGTGCATGCGCTCATACATGCGCCCCTCGATCTGAAGCACGCCCTTGGCGGCATTCTCCGGCCGGTCGAACACCTCGATCAGCATGCGCGCCTCGGCGATCTCCTCCGGCGGCGGGATGAAGGCGGCGTTGCACGGCTCGATCTGGGTCGGATGGATCAGCGTCTTGCCGTCGAAGCCGAGATCGGCCGCCTCGTTGCATTCGCGGGCAAGGCCGCCGAGATCGCGGAAATTGTTCCACACCCCATCCAGCACCTCGACGCCGCCGGCGCGCGCGGCGAGCACGCAATGCGACAGCCAGGCCTGCATCGGCGCCCGCCCGGGCACGATGCGCGCGCCGGTCTCCTTGGCGAGATCGTTGGTGCCGAGCACCAGCACCGCCAGCCGCGCGACCGGGTTGGCTCCGGCGCGGGCGATGTCGAGCGCCCGCAGCACGGCGAGCGGCGTCTCGATCATCGCCCACAGCCGGAGCGAGGCCGGCGCGCCGAGCGCCTCCAGCCGCCGGCCGGCCGCCAGCAATGTCTCGGGGTCGGCAATCTTGGGGATCAACAGCGCGTCGGGGCCCCTGCCGGCCGCGCTGGCCTGCGCGAAGCGGGCGAGATCGTCCCAGAACCACGGCGTGTCGGCGCCGTTGACGCGGACCACCACCTCGCGCGGGCCGAAGCCGCCACGGGCGAGATCGTCCGCGACCTGCTCGCGCGCGCCCGGCTTGGCATCCGGCGCCACGGCGTCCTCGAGGTCGATGATGATGCCGTCGGCGGCGAGGCTGCGCGCCTTCTCCAGCGCGCGGGCATTGGAGCCCGGCATGTAGAGAACGCTGCGACGTGGTCGGACAAATGAGGACATGATTCGCTCGGCTAATTGGCAAACGCCCGATTGAAGCCTATCCGGCTGCATGGGGAACTGCCAACGGGGCATTGCCGGCCGGCGATGCGCTCCGGAGGCGTCAGCAGACTGGCACGGCCAGCGTGTGAGAGGGTCCGTAACGGACGCGCAGATCATGGACGACAATTTCGAAGTGCTCATCGTCGGCGGCGCCATCATGGGGGCGGCTGCGGCCTATTTCCTCACCCTCGATCCGGCCTTCAGGGGACGCGTCGCGGTGATCGAGCGCGACACAACCTTCGCGCAGTCCTCGACCACTCTCTCGGCGGCTTCGCTGCGCCAGCAATTCTCCATTCCGGAGAACATCCGCATGTCGCTGTTCGGCCTCGACTTCATCCGCAACGCCAAGGAACGCCTCGGCGCGGATGTCGATCTCGGCTGGCACGAGGGCGGCTATCTCATCCTCGCCAGCGCGGCCGGGCGCCCCATTCTGGAGGCCAACCACCGCGTGCAGCAGGCCGAGGGCGCGGACATCGCCCTGCTCGATCCGGACAAGCTCAAGGCCACCTTTCCCTGGCTGAATGTCGAGGACATCGTCGCCGGCGCCTATGGCCTTTCCGGCGAGGGCTGGTTCGACGCCCACGCCTTCCTCGGCGGGCTGCGCGCCACGGCGAAGGCGCAGGGCGCGGTGTTCATCAATGGCGAGGTCGTGACGATCGAGCGCGAGGGCAATCGCATCACCGGCGCCACGCTGGCGGACGGGCGGCGCTTCGGTTGCGGCGCGCTGGTCAATGCGGCGGGCCCGCAGGGCGGACGGGTTGCCGGCATGGCCGGTATCGGTCTGCCGGTCGAGGGCCGGAAGCGCTGCATTTTCGTCCTGCACTGCCGCACCGAACTGCCGCGCCTGCCCTTGCTGGTCGATCCCTCGGGCTTCTGGATCCGCCCGGAAGGCGCCTACCAGATCTGCGGCACGCCCGAACCGGAGGAAGATCGCGATCCCGGTGACGACTTCGAGGTCGACTGGCCGCTGTTCGAGGAAACGACCTGGCCGAACCTCGCCCACCGCATCCCGGCAATGGAAGAGATCAAGATCATCCGCGCCTGGGCCGGCCATTACGAGATGAATCTCCTGGACCACAACGCGGTCATCGGCCCGCATCCCGAGATCGGCAATTTCTACTTCATGAACGGCTTCTCCGGCCATGGCCTCCAGCAGGCGCCCGCCGCCGGCCGTGCCATTGCCGAATGGATCACGAGGGGTCGCTCGGTCTCGCTCGATCTCGATGTGTTCGGCTATGAGCGCATCCTCGCCAAGCGCCCGCATGCGGAGCTGAACATCATCTAGGGGGGCGTCGATGCGCGTCGCCGGCGCGGACGGGTGCAAGGGCGGCTGGGCGGTGGTAATCGTCGAGCCGGACGGCACCGCCCGTGCCGAGCGTGTGACGCGGCTGGCCGAGCTGTTCGACCGTCCGCTCCGCCCGGACACCCTCGCCGTCGACATGCCGATCGGCCTGCCCGAGCGGATCGAGGCGAAGGGGCGTGCGCCCGAGCGGCTGGTGCGCCCGCTGCTCGGCCAGCGCCAGTCCAGCGTGTTCTCCATCCCCTCCCGCGCGGCGGTCTATGCCAGCGTGGACGCGAGCGTGCCGGAGCCGGAGCGCTACCGCCATGCCTGCGCGGTTGCCCGCGCGACGTCCGATCCGCCGCGCGCCGTGGCGAAGCAGGGCTTCGCCATCTTCCCCAAGATCATCGAGATCGACCGCTGGCTGCGCGACAATCCCGCGCTCCAGCCGCATGTGCATGAATGCCACCCGGAGGTCAGCTTTCAGGCGATGAACGGGGGAATCCCGCTCGGCATCGCGAAGAAGGTGAAGAACGCGCCGCACCGACCGGGTCTTGCGCTCCGGCGCGACCTGCTGGAAGCCGCCAGTTTCCCGGCCGCGCTCATCTCGGCCTTCAAGGCGCGCGAACTCGGGGTGGGCGAGGATGACCTCGTCGATGCTTGCGCCGCCGCCTGGACGGCAGGGCGCATCGCGCGGCGCGAGGCGATCAGCTTCCCCTCGCCGCCCGAGCGCGATGCCTTCGGCCTGCCCATCGCCATATGGGCGTGAGCGGCCGCACCGGGGCCCCTCACCCCCGATGGACGGATTGCCCTACAGCCCCGCGTCGTCGGCGATCGCCGCGTAGCGGTGGAACACGCCGTTTTCCGCCAGCATCGTCTCGATCCGGTCGACGGCCGCCGTGGCGTCGAGCTTGTCGGTCTCGATCACCAGTTCCGGCGCCGCCGGCACGTCATAGGGCGCGTCGATCCCGGTGAAGCCGCGTATCTCGCCGGCGCGCGCCTTGGCGTAGAGCCCCTTCGGGTCGCGCGCCTCGCACAGTTCGAGCGGCGCCGAGACGTGGATCTCGAAGAAGCGGGAGCCGATGATCTCACGCACCCGCGCCCGCGCCGCCGCGGAGGGCGACACCGCCGCCACCAGCACGATGTGCCCGAGATTCTTGAGGAAGTTCGCCACCTCCGCGAGGCGCCGGTTGTTCTCGGCGCGGTCGGCGTCGGAGAAGCCGAGATCGCTGTTGAGTCCCGCCCGCAGCGTATCGCCGTCGAGCAGCGTCGCGAGGCCGCCACGGTTGAACAGCCGCCGCTCCAGCGCACGCGCCAGCGTCGACTTGCCCGACCCGGACAGGCCGGTCAGCCAGACCACCGCGCCATCATGGCCGAAGCGGCCGATGCGCTCGTCATTCGACATGGCGGACGACACCGGCGTGATGTGGCGCGCCTCCGGCGTGTGCGCCGCCTCGCCGTCGAGCACCGAGATGACGAGGCCACCGCCGGCGATGCGCCCGCCGATCTCCAGCGCCACCCGGCCGGTGCGCGCGTTCAGCCCGTGCGGATCGGCGGCGATCGGGCGGGACAGCAGCAGTTCGATCTCGCCGACCTGATTGCGGCCGATGCGCTTGGATTCGAAGCTGGAGAGATGGCCGGGATCGACCACCTCGTGCACCACCGCGACGGTGGCGCGCGATTCCGACGTGGCCAGCCGGGCGATCAGCGTGGTGCCGACCTCCAGCGCCTCCTCGGCGAGCCAGAACAGCCGCACGCGGATACGCCGCGTGGCATGCGGGCGCGCGGTCGGCAGCGAGAGGATTTCCCCGCGCTCGACGAAGATCTCGCGGTCGAGCGTGAGGGCGGCGGCGGCACCGGCCTTGAGGGCCTTCACCTCCTGCCCGGCGGGCGGCACCGGCCAGCTCTCGATGGTCTTCACCACCGCTGTCTTGCCGGAGGGCTGGAAGACGATCTCGTCGCCCACCTTCAGGCTGCCGGTCTCTATGCGACCGGCGACGATGCGGCGGTCGTCGAACTTGTAGACGGCCTGCACCGGCATGCGCAGGGCGAGGTCCTGCGGCGCGCGCGCCGGGTCGAAGCCGTCCAGCGCCTCCAGCACGGTCGGCCCGCCATACCAGGGCGTGCGCGCACCGCGCTCGGCGACGCCGTCGCCCTCGCGGGCGGAGATCGGGATGACCGTGCTCGTGCGCACGCCGAGGCCCGCGAGATAGGAGGTGATTTCGCTCTCGATGGCGCGGAACACCGCCTCGTCATAACCGACGCGGTCCATCTTGTTCACCACCACCGTCACCTGCTTCACCCCCAGGAGGTGCAGCAGATAGCCATGCCGGCGGGTCTGGTCGCGCACGCCCTCGGCGGCGTCGATCAGCAGCAGCGCGGCATCGGCCTGAGCCGCGCCGGTGATCATGTTGCGCAGGAACTCCGCATGGCCCGGCGCGTCGATCAGGATGATGTCGCGCGAGGGGGTGCGGAAGCGGATCTGGCTGGTGTCGATGGTGATGCCCTGGTCGCGCTCGGCCTGCAGGCTGTCGAGCAGGAACGACCATTCGAACGGCATGCCGCGGCGGGCGGAAATCGCCTTCAGATGCTCCAGCTTGGCGGCCGGTATGCCGCCGGTCTCATGCAGCAGGCGGCCGATCAGCGTCGACTTGCCGTGGTCGACATGGCCGACGATGACGATGCGCACCAGCGGACGATCGGCAGCGGCGACGGCGGGAACCGCGAAGGGGGTGACATTTGTCGACATGGCCGACCTCTCACAGATAACCGGCGACGCGGAGCCGCTCGAAAGAGTCTTCGGATTCATGATCCATGGCGCGGCCGGAGCGCTCGGGCACCTTGGTGGTGGCGAGTTCGACGAGGATCTCGTCGATGGTCGCGGCCTCGGAGGCCACCGGGAAGGTGATGTCCTGGTCGCCGAGCGAGCGGTAGCGCTTGCCGTCCTTCGAGAAGTACAGCGGGATGACGGGAATGTTCTCCCGCTTGGTGTAGGCCCAGATGTCGAGCTCGGTCCAATGCAGGATCGGGTGGACGCGCAGATGCGCGCCGGCCGGCAGGGTCGCGTTGAAGTGATCCCAGAATTCCGGCGGCTGCTCGCGCACGTTCCAGTCGCCCTCCAGCCCGCGCGGGGAGAACACGCGCTCCTTGGCGCGGGTCGCCTCCTCGTCGCGGCGGATGCCGGCGACCAGCGCGTCGAAGCCGTATTTCTCCAGCGCCAGCTTCAGCCCTTCGGTCTTGCGCGCGGCCGAGCGGGTGGCAGGGGGAAGCGTGGGATCCATCTGTTCCAGCGGCGGGCACGGGTCGACCCTGAGATCGAGCCCCCATTCGCCCGCGTAATGGTCGCGGAACGCATACATCTCCTTGAACTTCTTGCCGGTGTCGACATGCAGCACCGGGAACGGCACATGGCCGAGGAACGCCTTCCTCGCCAGCCAGATCATCACATTGGAATCCTTGCCGAGCGACCAGAGCAGCGCCATGCGCTTCATCCGCGCGAAGGCCTCGCGGAAAATGTAGATGCTCTGAGCCTCGAGCTCGTCGAGCCGGTCGTCGGCAGTGGACATGGTGAGAACCCGGTTTGTGACGCCCCCGAGCCTAGTACATATCCCGGCCGGAGACTAATTACACGTTTTTTTCGTGCATTTAATTCTTTTGCACGTTCTAAATTGGTGTTATGCACGGCTCATCCATCCGTCAACAGGAATTTAGCGTGCCATGGTCGCCCCGCAGCAGCAGAAACTGAAGGTCAACGGGCCCGTGGCCGTGACCGCGAACCGGCTGACCGACGGGGCTGTGGTGTGGCGTACCAGGGACGGCGGCTGGTCGGTCGATCTCGCGGACGCCGCCGTGGTCACCACGTCCGATGCCGCCCTGGCCCTGCTGTCCGGCGCTCTGCAACGCGACATCGACGCGGTCGGCGCCTATGTCGCCCCGGTCGAGCTGGGCACGGATGGCTCGGTTCTGCCGGGCAATCTGCGCGAGCGCATCCGCGTCGACGGCCCGACCTTCGAGCTGCCGCACTGAACCACTCTCACGACGCATAAGGCGAAGCCCGACGATGTATGTCTATGACGAATTCGACCGCGCCTTTCTGGCCGAGCGTGTCGCCGAGTTCCGCGACCAGGTCGAACGCCGCCTGTCCGGCGCGCTGAGCGAGGATGAGTTCAAGCCGCTGCGGCTGATGAACGGCGTCTATCTGCAACTCCACGCCTATATGCTGCGCGTCGCCATTCCCTATGGCACGCTGTCCTCCGACCAGCTGCGCCGCCTCGCTTATGTCGGGCGCACTTATGACCGCGGCTACGGCCACTTCACCACGCGGCAGAACATCCAGTTCAACTGGATCAAGCTGGAAGACCTGCCGGACGCCATGGCGGCGCTGGCTGAAGTCGGCGTGCACGGCATCCAGACCTCGGGCAACTGCATCCGCAACGTGACCACCGACCAGTGGGCCGGCGCCACCCCGGAAGAGTTCGACGACCCGCGCATCTGGGCGGAGATCCTGCGCCAGTATTCGACGCTGCATCCCGAATTCACCTACCTGCCGCGCAAGTTCAAGATCGCCATCACCGCCGCGCCCAAGGACCGGGCCGCCATCAAGGTGCATGATGTGGGCCTGCGCCTGCACCGCAACGAACAGGGCGAACTCGGCTTCGAGGTGCTGGTCGGCGGCGGGCTCGGCCGCACGCCCTTCGTCGGCAAGTCGATCCGCGCCTTCCTGCCGGCGCAGCACCTGCTGAGCTACATCGAGGCGATCATGCGCGTGTACAATCAGTACGGGCGCCGCGACAACATCTACAAGGCGCGCATCAAGATCCTGGTGCACGAGATCGGCGCCGAGGAGTTCTCCAAGGCGGTCGAGGCCGAGTGGGAGGCCACCCGCGAGGGCGCGCTGCACCTCACCGACCACATCGTCGCCGATATCCGCTCGCGCTTCCTCTATCCCGCTTTCGAGGCGCGGGAAGACCAGCCGGCCGCGCTGGTCGAGGCGCTGAAGGATGAGCGCTTCGCCACCTGGTACGCCAACTCGGTGCACCGCCACAAGGTGCCGGGCTACGCGATCGTCACCGTCTCGCTCAAACCCATCGGCGCCCCTCCGGGCGATGCCACCGCCGACCAGATGGACGTCGTCGCCGACCTCGCCGACGATTACGGCTTCCGCGAGATCCGCGTCGGCCACGAGCAGAATCTCTGCCTGCCGAACGTCGCGCAGGCCGACCTGCCCGCGCTGTGGCGCCGGTTGGAGGCGGCGGGTCTCGCCACGCCGAACGTCAACCATGTCAGCGACATCATCGCCTGCCCCGGCCTCGACTATTGCGCGCTGGCCAATGCCCGCGCCATTCCGGTGGCGCAGGAGATCGCCAAGCGCTTTTCCGACCTCGACCGCTCGCGCGGCATCGGCCGGCTGCACATCAACATCTCCGGCTGCATCAATGCCTGCGGCCACCACCATGTCGGCCATATCGGCATTCTCGGCGTCGAGAAGAACGGGCAGGAATTCTACCAGATCACGCTCGGCGGGCGCGCCGACGAGAACGCCCAGCTCGGCACCCTGCTCGGACCTGCCGTGCCCTATGAGCAGGTCCCCGGCCTTATCGAGGATGTGGTGGACACCTATATGGAACTGCGTGCCGGCCCGGACGAACTCTTCATCGACACGGTCGGTCGGCTCGGCGTCGAGCCCTTCAAGGAGCGCGTCTATGCCGCTCATTGAGAATGGAACCATCATCGAGGACAGCTTCGTTCGCGTCAGCGACGAGGACGCGCTGCCCGAAGGCGTACCGGTGCTCATCGGCGTCGACCGCTTCCTGAAGGAGGCCGAGGCGCTGAAGGGGCGGCAGACGCCGGTCGGGGTGATCTGGCCGAACAACCGGCCGATCGGCGAGATCGAGCCCTTTCTCGGCCAGCTCTCGCTCATCGCCCTCGTCTTCCCGATCTTCCGCGACGGGCGCGCCTACAGCCAGGCCCGCCTGCTGCGCGAACGGCTCGGCTGGACCGGCCCGATCCGCGCCATCGGCAACGTGCTGCGCGACCAGTTCCTGCTGATGGAGCGTTCCGGCTTCGACCAGATCGAGGCGGTCAAGCCCGCCGACGCCGCCGCCTTCGACGAGGCAGTGCATCGCTACACCGTGTTCTACCAACCCGCCACGGACCAGCGCCCGAGCCTGTTGCGCCAGCGCCTCGGCCGCGTCGCCCCCTGAAGGTCGACATGAGTACGTTCCAGTCCGACGACATCGGCCTCCTGCGCGACGACATCGCCGCGCTCGACCGCGCGCTGGCGAGCGCGGAACCGACCGAGATCATCGCCGCCGCCGCGGAAACGGTGGGGGCGGGCAAGCTCGCCCTCGTCTCCTCCTTCGGCACGGAATCGGCGGTGCTGATCGCCTATCTGGCCGAGGTCGATCCCTCGATCCCGGTGGTGTTTCTCGACACGGGCTGGCTGTTCGAGGAGACGCTGGCCTATCGCGACACGCTCACCTGCCAGCTCGGCCTCACCGATGTGCGCACCATCCTGCCGGATGCGGCGCGCCTCGCCGAGATCGACGGCGAGCGCGACCTGTGGTTCTCCGATCCCGATGCCTGCTGCCGCATCCGCAAGGTCGAGCCGCTGGCTCGCGCATTGGCGGGCTTCGACGGCTGGATGAACGGGCGCAAGCGCTATCAGGGCGGGCAGCGCGCCGCGATCCCGGTGGTCGAGCGCGACGGGACGCGGCTGAAGTTCAACCCGCTCGCCAATCTCGACCGCGCCGAGGTCGAGGCGGCGCACAGGCGCTTCAACCTGCCCGCGCATCCGCTGGTCGCCAAGGGCTTCAACTCGGTCGGCTGCATGCCCTGCACCAGCCGCGCCGCGCCGGACGAGGATGTCCGCGCCGGCCGCTGGCGCGGACGCGCCAAGACCGAGTGCGGCATCCACACCCTGCTCAACACCCTCTGATCCAGGCCTTTCGCGGGAATCCCGCCAGGCTCGGCACCCGGATTCATGACCGGAAATCAGCGATAAATATAAAATCTATTTTATATGTAGATTTTATATTGACCACACCGGCATCGCGTGGAAATCTTCTCCTCGACATTCATCGGCGCGCCCGCGCCGTCGGGAGAAGCCACCATGTCGTTCCGTTTCAGACCAGCGGCCGCCGCCGCCCTCATTGCCGCACTGGCGGCCCCGGTCGCCCTCGCGCCGGTCGCCCGCGCCGCCGACGTCAGCCTGCTCAACGTGTCCTACGACCCGACCCGCGAGCTCTACCAGCAGTTCAACAAGCTGTTCGCGGCGACCTACAAGGCAGAGACCGGCAAGACCGTCGAGATCAAGGCCTCGCATGGCGGCTCGGGCAAGCAGGCGCGGTCGGTGATCGACGGGCTGGAGGCCGACGTGGTCACGCTGGCGCTCGCCTATGACATCGACGCCATCGCCGACAAGGGCTTCCTGCCGCAGAACTGGCAGAAGCGCCTGCCGGACAACTCCTCGCCCTACACCTCGACCATCGTGTTCCTGGTCCGCAAGGGTAATCCCAAGGCCATCAAGGACTGGGACGATCTGGTGAAGCCGGACGTCAAGGTCATCACCCCGAACCCGAAGACCTCGGGCGGCGCCCGCTGGAACTACCTCGCCGGCTATGCCTATGCGCTGAAGAAATACGGCTCCGACGAAAAGGCCCGAGCCTATCTCGCCGCGCTGTTCAAGAACGTGCCGGTGCTCGACACCGGGGCGCGCGGCTCCACCGTCACCTTCACCGAGCGCGGCGTCGGCGACGTACTGCTCGCCTGGGAGAACGAGGCGTTCCTGTCGCGGAAGGAATTCGGCGACGACAAGTTCGACATCGTCGTTCCCTCGCTCTCGATCCTCGCCGAGCCGCCGGTCACCGTGGTCGACAAGACCGTCGACAGGAAGGGCACCCGCGACGTCGCCAATGCCTATCTCAAGCTGCTCTACAGCAAGGAAGGCCAGAAGCTCGCCGCCGAGAACTTCTACCGCCCGCGCGATCCTGAAATCGCCAGGCAGTATGAGAAGGTGTTCCCGAAGGTCGACCTCGTGACCATCGACGACCCGATCTTCGGCGGCTGGCGCAAGGCGCAGACCACCCATTTCTCCGATGGCGGCGTGTTCGACCAGATCTATTCGAACTGAGCCTTCCACTCCCATTTCCGCACCTGATCGGCGACCCCGATCCTGGCGCCGGGCCTGTCCCACAGGCCCGGCGTTTGCCATAAGATGAAGCTTCCGGGAGCTGAGCCTTGAGTGAGATGACGCTGGATCGAACGACACTGGCGGGAACCGGGATGCCCGGCGCGGCCCGCCGGCCGCAATCCGTCATTCCCGGCTTCGGCCTTACCCTCGGCCTGACCCTCCTGTGGCTCTCCCTGATCGTGCTGCTGCCGCTGACCGCGCTGTTCTTCAAGACCGCCGAGCTGACGCCGGAGCGCATCTTCAACATCCTCACCGCGGCCCGCACGCTCAACGCGCTGAAGATCTCCTTCGGGCTGTCGCTGGTCGCCGCGACCATCAACCTGTTTTTCGGCGCCGTCATCGTATGGGCGCTGGTGCGCTACGAGTTTCCCGGCCGGCGCATCCTCGACGCGCTGATCGACATTCCCTTCGCCCTGCCGACGGCGGTCGCCGGCATCGCGCTCACCACGCTCTATGCCGAGAACGGCTGGGTCGGCTCCTGGCTGGCGCCGCTCGGCATAAAGGTGTCCTTCACCCCGCTCGGCATTCTCGTCGCGCTCATCTTCATCGGCCTGCCCTTCGTGGTGCGCACGGTGCAGCCGGTGCTGGAGGATCTCGACCACGAGCTGGAGGAAGCCGCCGCCACGCTGGGTGCCGGGCGCTGGACCACCATCCGCCGCGTCGTGCTGCCGGCGGTGCTGCCGGCCTTCCTCACCGGCTTCGCCCTCGCCTTCGCCCGCGCGGTCGGCGAGTACGGCTCGGTCATCTTCATCGCCGGCAATCTGCCGAACGTGTCGGAGATCGCCCCGCTGCTCATCGTCATCCGGCTGGAGGAGTTCCGCTACGCCGACGCCACCACCATCGCCGCCACCATGCTGGTCGCCTCCTTCGCCCTGCTCTTCGTCATCAACGGCCTGCAACGCTGGTCGCAAAGCCGCACCGGGAGGGCCTCATGAGCGCGCCCCGCAGCCATGACGGCGTCCGCGCCGAGCCGGCTGTCGTCAAATGGGCGATCATCGCCCTTGCCGGCCTGTTCATCGGCCTGTTCATCCTGCTGCCGCTGATCAACGTCTTCGCCCAGGCCTTCAGCAAGGGATGGGAAGCCTATTCGCTGGCGCTGGTGGAGCCGGACGCGCTCGCCGCGGTCAAGCTGACCCTCATCGTCACCGCCATCGCGGTGGCCGCCAACACCGTCATGGGCCTCGTCATGGCCTGGGCGATCACCAAATTCTCGTTTCGCGGCAAGAGCCTCCTGATCAGCCTGATCGACCTGCCGTTCTCCGTCTCGCCGGTCGTCGCGGGCCTCGTCTTCGTGCTGCTGTTCGGGGCGCAGGGCTATTTCGGACCCTGGCTGTCCGATCACGACATCAAGATCATCTTCGCCTGGCCCGGCATCGCGCTGGCGACGATCTTCGTCACCTTCCCCTTCGTGGCGCGCGAACTCGTCCCGCTCATGCAGGAGCAGGGCACGACCGAGGAAGAGGCGGCCGTCACGCTCGGCGCCGGCGGCTGGCGGGTGTTCTCCCGCGTCACCCTGCCCAACATCAAATGGGCGCTGCTCTATGGCGTATTGCTGTGCAATGCGCGCGCCATGGGCGAGTTCGGCGCGGTGTCGGTGGTCTCCGGCCATATACGCGGCGAGACCAACACCATCCCGCTACAGGTCGAGATCCTCTACAACGAGTACCAGTTCCAGGCGTCCTTCGCGGTCGCCTCGCTGCTGGCCCTGCTCGCCATCGTCACCCTGCTCGCCAAGACCGCGCTGGAGAGCCGCGTCCATTCCCGCCGCTCGCGCGGGGGGCATTGAGCCGGGCGTCAGAACAGATACACCGCCACGACAAAGCCGCCGACCAGCACCACCGCGAAGACGGCCGTGACGAGGCCGAGCCGTTCCTCGATGAAGGTGCGCGCCGTGGGGCCGATCCAGTAGAGCAGGCCCGCGACCATGAAGAAGCGCAGGCCGCGCGTGATCGCCGAGAGCACGACGAACCAGAACAGGCTGTAATGGGCGAAGCCCGAGGTGATGGTCACCACCTTGTAGGGGATCGGCGTCAGCCCCTTGATCAGGATGATCCAGTGCCCGTAGCGCTGATAGGCCTCGGTGAAGGCATCCACCTTGGCGCCGTAGCCATAGAGCTGGATCAGGAACATCCCGACCGATTCGTACAGCAGCGCGCCGATGGCGTAGCCCAAAAGGCCGCCAATCACCGAGGCGAGCGTGCACAGCCCGGCATAGAACCAGGCGAGCTTGGGCCGCGCCAGGCACATCGGCACCAGCATCACGTCCGGCGGCACGGGGAAGAACGAACTCTCGGCAAAGGAGACGGCCGCCAGCGCCCAGGGTGCGGACGGGCGTTCGGCGAGATCGATGACCCACTGATAGAGGCGGCGCAGCATGGCGGTGTCCGGAAGGCGTTGGGCAGGGAGGCGGGAGCGGCCTATAGTGGCCGGAAGACGCCGTTAGAGCATTTCGCGCGCGGCAGGAACACCCGATCGACGCGAAAGCCGCGCTATCGACGTCCGCCGCTCCGCCCGGCACTCGCCTCGCCGCCGGGATCCGCCGCCTCGCGCCGGGCCGCGCCGAGGAAATCGGCGGGCAACTCGTCGGCGAACAGGTCGCCCGACAGGAGGCCGCCCGCCTTGCCGCCCTGTTTCGGCAGCTTCTCGGCCATGCCCATCAGTTCCTCGCGCCGGCGCATCTCGGCCCAGATGTCCTCGGGGTCGATGCCGAGTTCGACCCACAGCACGACGAGATTGTAGATGAGGTCCGCGCTTTCGCGCACCGCGCCGGCACTGTCGCCGCCCACGGCATCAAGCGCGACCTCCACCGCCTCCTCCGCCACCTTCTTGGCGATGAAGTGCCGTCCCCTGGCGAACAGCTTGGCCGTGCGCGGCGAGGGGTTCTTTCCCCTGCGCGTCGCGACCACGGCAGCATGGAGGCGGCGAATCGAATCAGTCATTAACCGTGATTCTAATCCCGCCTTCATGAACGCGCCGTGTCGGTGCCCCGATGGCGGAGCGGGACGCGAACGGCATTGAAGCTGCGGACGGCAGGACTATGCTGCGGCGCACAGGACGGCGCGTCCGCTCGCGCCGAAATGATCCCATGGCGGGCATAGGTGGTTCTCCCGCTTTTGATCCGTCGCCACAAAACGGGTATGCAATGCGCAGCATGGAATGCCCTCCGGGCCTTCGCGGCTGAATGCAAGCTCGAAACGGAATCGACGCGTGACGCGCTTCTCTCTCTCCCGCACCGGCAACGTCTTCGCCGCCACCTGGACCCGCCTCGGCCTCGCCGCGTTGCTGGCGGCACCGCTGGCGTTCGCCGCCGTCCCGGCCGCAAAGGCCACCCCGGCGCTGGTGATCGAGGTGGACAGCGGCAAGGTGCTGCTGGCGGAGGATGCCACCAAGCCGTGGTACCCGGCCTCCGTCACCAAGCTGATGACCGCCTATGTGACCTTCAAGGCGATCCGCGACGGGCGTATCACGCCGGAGACGCTGGTCACCGTCACCGAGACGGCGGCGGCGCAGGCCCCGTCCAAGATGGGCTTCAAGGTCGGCACCCAGGTCACCGTCGACAATGCGCTGAAGATGATGCTGGTGAAGTCGGCCAACGACATGGCCGTCGTGCTGGCGGAAGGCGTCGGCGGGAGCTTTCCCGCCTTCATCGCCGAGATGAACGCCTCCGCGCGCGAACTCGGCATGGACGGGACCCATTACGACAATCCGAACGGCCTGCCCTCGCCCGGCCAGATCACCACCGCCCGCGACCTCGCCATTCTCGCCCGCGCGCTGCTCACCGAATTCCCCGAGCGCTCGGACATGTTCCGCATTCCCGCGATCAAGCTCGGCAATGCGGTCATCCGCAACTACAACAAGCTGATCGACAGCTATCCCGGCGCGGACGGCATGAAGACCGGCTTCATCTGCGCCTCCGGCTTCAACCTCGTGGCCAGCGCCCGGCGCGGCGACAAGCATGTGCTCGCCGTGGTGCTCGGCACCTCCTCCGGCCGCGCCCGCACCGAGCAGGCGGCGCTGCTGCTGGAAAAGGGCTTCCAGCATTCGTGGAAGATCTTCGGCGCCGTCGCCCCCACGCTGGATTCCCTGCGCAATGAGGGCGGCCCGCCGACCGACATGCGCGCCCAGGTATGCGGCGGCAAGCGCAAGAACACCGCCTCGGAGGACGACGACACCCCGTCCACCGCCTCCAGCTTCGTCGCCGCCGGCATGGGCGAACTGGGCGACAACGTCACCGGCGCCAGCCTGTTGCAGAAGCTGCCGCCCTCCATGCCGCCGGTCGAGGTGTGGGTCGGCCCGTTCCCGAGCGCCGAGGCGCTCGCCGCCGCCTATCCACCGCCGCCGGCGCAGAAGAAGCCGCCGACCGCGAAGAACAAGGGCAAGAAGCCGGGTCCGCAGACCGCGATCATCGACACCACCGGCACGACGCCGCCCGATGCGGCGCCGCCCGATGCGGCGCCGCCCCCCTCCCCCACGGCCAAGCCTGCCGCGAAGCCCGCGGCCAAACCGGCGGCGAAGCCTGCCGCCAAACCCGCGGCAAAGCCGGCAACCAGCGCCTCGGCGGCTACGGCCAAGCCATTGCCGAAGCCGGCGCCGGCCCCCACCTATCCGACCGTGCCCCCGCCGCCCCCACAGTGAGGCGTCGGAGCATCCGGTCCCATTTCTGCGGCGCGCCGGCGCGCGTCTGGAAAGCTGAATCATGAGCGAGACCATCTCGGGCGAGAACACTCCTCGCCGGCCGGAACCCATTCCGGTCACCCTGCTCACCGGCTTTCTCGGCGCCGGCAAGACCACGCTGCTGAACCGGCTGCTGCAGGATCCCGGCCTTGCCGATACCGCCGTGCTGATCAACGAGTTCGGCGAGATCGGCCTCGATCACCTGCTGGTGCAGCATTTCGACGATGCGACCGTGCTGCTCGCCTCCGGCTGCCTGTGCTGCACCGTGCGCGGCGACCTCGTCGAGGGGCTGGAGCACCTGCTGCGCCGCATGGACAACGGCGTCATCCCGCCGTTCCGACGCATCGTCATCGAGACCACCGGCCTCGCCGATCCCGCGCCGATCCTGCATGTGCTGATGATGCATCCCTATCTGGTGATGCGCTTCCGGCTCGACGGCGTGGTGACGGTGGTCGATGCGGTGAACGGCAATGCAACGCTCGACGAGCACCCTGAATCGGTGCGCCAGGCCGCCATCTCCGACCGCATCGTGCTGACCAAGACCGACCTCGTCGACACGCCCGAGCGCGAGGCGGCGCTCAAGCCGCTGCTGGCGCGGCTCAAGGCGCTGGCCCCCGGCGCGCCGGTGCTCGACGCCGCGCGCGGCGAAGCGACGCCGGCGGCGCTGCTCGATGCCGGCCTCTACGACCCCGCCGCCAAGATCCCGGACGTGTCGCGCTGGCTCGCCGACGAGGCGGTCGCGGCGGCGGAAGCCGAGGCGCGCGGCCACGCGCATGACCCCAACCGCCATGACGACCGCATCCGCGCCTTCACGCTGGCGCACGACCCGCCGGTGTCGGCGGCGGCGATCGACATGTTCCTGGAGCTGGTGCGCGGCACGCATGGCGCCAAGCTGCTGCGGCTCAAGGGCATCGTGAAGCTGGCCGAGGATCCCGAGCACCCGCTGGTGCTGCATGGCGTGCAGCATGTGCTGCATCCGCCGAGCCAGCTGCCCGCCTGGCCGGACGAGGACCGGCGCACCCGCCTCGTGATGATCGTGCGCGATGTCGAGCCGGCGGTGATCCGCCGGCTGTTCGAGGCGTTCATGGGACTGCCGGCGCCGGACCAGCCCGACCGCGTGGCGATGACCGACAACCCGCTGGCGCCGGCCACCCTGCGCCGCTGAACGCCGCCGCTACTGCGGCATCTGCACGCCGTTGAACAGCAGCTGCGTGCTGCCCGGCGCCGGCGCGGCCGCCGGGGTGGGGGCAGGCGTCGCGGCACCCTGCTGCGCGGCCTCCACCTTCGGGTCCGGCACGCCGAGCACCATGGCCCAGTACACGCTGTACTTCGAGCGCGGCGCGCGCACGGCGGCGATGCCGAGCCGGGTCACGCCCGGCATCAGCATGTTCTTGTTGTGCGAGGGGGAATCGCGCCAGCCGGAAAACGCCTCCGCCAGCGTGTGGTAGCCGGCGCCGACATTCTCCGCCGCCTTCAGCCCGGAAAAGCCCGCCGCCTTCAGCCGCACCAGCAGCGAGCGTCCGCCAATGTCGTGCGAGAGCTGGTCGGCGGCCGCCATGGACTTGGCCTGCCGCTCGGCCACCGCCATCAGCGTCGGGTCGATCGTCACCGCCGGCAGGCCGCGCGCCTGGCGGTAGTCGCTCAGCAGCGAGGCCGCCGCCTGCGGGTCCAGCGTCCCGCCCTTGGCGATGTTCGCATAGAAGGTCTCGTTGACCGGAACGCTGGTCGGCGCGGCGGCGCAGCCGGCGATCAGCAGCGGCAGGAGCAGGGCGGCGGCAAGGCGCTTCGGCGAGAAGGCGGGCATTCGGGGTCTCTGGGTTCGAAGAAACATGTTCTGGACGACCGGGATGGGCTCAGCCCCCATCGTCCCCGGCGGTGTTCTCTTCCGGCCCGATGCGGCCGCCGCGATAGACGTTCCAGGGCGTATAGGGGATGCCGATCTTCGCCTGCTTCATACGGTCGAGCACCGCGAAATGCAGGTCGCTCTTCACGGTGAGCGAATAGTCGACATTGGCGACCACGCAGCGCAGCTCGAACTTCAGGTAGCTGTCGCCGAACGCCATCAGGAACACGCGAGGCGGCGGCGAGCGCAGCACCTGCGGGTGGTCGCAGGCGCAACCGATCAGGATGTCGCGCACCTCGTCGGCATCGGCGTCATAAGCGACGTTCACCGCCACGATGACCCGGCCGGTGGTGTTGGCGTGGGTGAAGTTCTTCACCATGCCGGTGATCAGGTCCGAGTTCGGGATCAGCACCGCCGCGCGGTCGAAGGTCTCGATCTCGGTGGCGCGCACGCTGATGCGGCGCACATAGCCTTCCTCGCCCTTCACATTGATGGTGTCGCCGACCCGGATCGGCCGCTCCGCCAGCAGGATGAGGCCGGAGACGAAGTTCGAGACGATGGATTGCAGGCCGAAACCGATACCGACGGAGAGCGCACCGGCGACGAGCGCGATGTTCTCGAGATTCAGCCCCAGCTGACCCATCGCCATGGCGATGACGGCGATCGAGCCGACATAGCCGATGATGGTGGAGATCGAGTTCTGCAAACCCTGATCGAACGCCGTCTTCGGCAGGATCGCCACCGCGAACCAGCGCTGGATGGCGCGGGCGATGATGATGCCGATCACCATGAACAGCACCGCGCTCAGCACGTCGCCGATGGTGATGGTGGAGGTGCCGATGGTGAAGCCGAAGGTGATGCGGCTGACGAGGTCGCGTATGTCGGCGGTCGAGGTGCCGAAGGTGCCGATCACCATCACCAGCACGACGAGCGTCGCCAGCGCCTTGAACACGCCGGCGACCAGCAGCGCCAGCAGTTCCAGGCTCGCCGGCCGCACGCCCAGCGTCTTGGCGACATGGCGGGCCCGCGGCCCGGAGGCGATGCCGTCGATGAACACCGCGTTGATCAGCGCGATGATGAGATAGAGCGCGCCGGCCATCACCACGGCGACCAGCGAGCGCGAGGCGAGGAAGGTGGCGACGCTCACATAGCCGGCGATCAGCGCGGCGACGATCGCCGCGTTCAGCACCCAGAACGGGAAGCGGATCCACTGCAGCGCCGTCGCCGAGGGGCCGGCGGAGGCGCCATCGGCGTCGCTTTTGCCGTCGGTCTCCTCGCCGTCGGTACCGTCGGAGAGCTCGCCGAGCGCGCGCATGGTGCGCCCGGCCACAAGCACCAGCGCCAGCGCCATGCTCGCCGCCGTCGCCACGGTCAGCGGAACCGGCACGACGAGCGCCTTGTGAATGGTGTTCAGCAGCGCCGTGGTGGAGAGGATCCACAGGCCGAGCGCCGCGTTGCGGTAGATCAGCCGCGCCATCTCGTCCGAGACCGGCACGACGCGGCGGCGCGGCTCTTCGGGTGCCAGCGCTCCCTGCAGCAGGCCGCGCCCGATCGCGACGATGCACACGGCCAGCACGAGGCCCTGGGAGATTTCCTCGACGCGCGGCGGCAGCAGATCGAAGGCGCTGAACAGCGCCAGCACGGCGAGTGTCGCCACCGGCGCCGCGGCCATGCCGAGCAGCGCCACCAGCGCCGACAGCCCGCTCGCCTTCAGCCGCGAGAGCGGCTCGCCATCCGCGTCGAGATCGACCCGGTGCAGCGGCCGGCGGAACATGTTCTGCAGGAACACCACGAGGGCGATGATCGCCAGCGCGCCCAGCCCGACGACCACCTGCCCGATCCGCGACATGCGCGCATCGGCATAAGCCTGCCAGTCGCCCAGGAGATAGCGGATTCCGCGCAGCTCGATGGGGATCGAGGTGACGGCGGAAACCCACAGATTGGGATCGAGCACGCTGAAGGAGCGCGCCAGCAGCGTATCGGTGAACAGAGCCCGCCGCCGGCTGGTGATGCGGTCCGCCATCTGGTCGGCGCGCACCTTCAGCAGCTTCACCTGCTTGGACACGGCGTCCACCGCGGCGAGGCGCGCGGTCAGCGCGTCGCGCTCCTGGGTGATGGAGGCATCTTCCGGCGGCGCATCCGCCGCGGGCTTCGGGCCGATCTCCTGCACGCGCCGGTTCAGGTCGGCCACCAGCGGATCGAGTATCGAAATGGCGGAGGAAAGGTCGCTGCGGGCCGGATCCAGCCTGGCACGCAGACTGTCGAGATCGGCGGAGCTCAGCCCGTCGCGGCCGAGCGCGGCCTCTACGCCGTCGACGACGGCCCGCTGTCCTTCCAGCCGTTCCTGCACCGCCTGCTGTTCCGGCGAGACCGGGCCGCCGGCCTGCGCCGATGCGAGCGAGGGGGCCAGCGCCAACAGCGCGACGACGATGAGGAGGATCGGAAGAAGGAACGGCCGGCCGAAGCGCCCGACGTGATCGCCGTTGCGGGAAGCCTCACGGCGGCGCGCCCATCCGGTCGCGCAATCGGTTGCAGAGATGAGATGAGCCATGACCACGGGCGGATTGGAGCCTGAGTGCCCCTCTCTCGGGTCGGATATGGGCCAAGTCAAGGCAAAGCGAGCGGGAATGGCCTACACGGCAGGCGCCGCGCGCTCAGTTGCCGCGCATGGAAGGCGGCAGCGTGCGTTCCTGGAGATCGAAGGCGGACGAGCAGACCGCGAACACGTCACCCATCAATTCGCGCAGCCGCGAGAATATGGTGGCGTGCGGCGCCTTCAGCGTGCCGATGACTTCCTCGTCGTCCACCGAGAAATTGGCCGCGTGATGCACCGCAAGATGCTTCATCGGGGCGTTGTTCGGAAGGAACACCACCTGCAACTCCTCGATGCCGCGATTCTGCGCCAGCAGCACGAGATAGCGCATCAGCGCCGAGCCGATGCCCTTGCCCTGCCAGGCGCGCTCGACGCTGAACGCCGCCTCGGCCGAGGACGGCTTGCCGGGGCGCCTGGGCAGCGGGTGCAGCTCGGCAGCGGCGTGTAGCTCGCCATCGACGAAATAGCCGAGCGCCATGGCATCGCCGGTCATCAGCCGCGTGGCATGGCGGGCGATGGCCGCATCGGAGACCACGCCGCCGAAGCGCATGAAACGGCTCAGCGGATCGAGCCGCAGCAGATGATCCACCAGCGATTGACGTTCGGCGGGAAGCAGCTTGCGAATCTCGCCTTCGGCAAGCCGGGCGGGGCGCTGGGCGGCGGAAGCGTCAAGCACCTCCTCCGCACGCACAGGCGTACGGCTGGAAAGGGGATTGCTATGTTCCATCGCGGGCATCGTTCTCGTCTCGCGCCGCTGATATATTGCGGCGCAGCAGAAATATGCGCGCCGCACAAAAACACAACTCACACACCTGCATGGCTCGCATGCAGCGCATCAGAGCCAGCGCCTTTTGTGCGCCTCATTCCCCGTTGGCGCAATGCGTGGAAGCACGGGCGCCTCTGGCGCAGAGGGCCGGCGCCGGCCGTCAGCGGCTCGCGGTGAGCGGCTGGCTGCGGCTCGTCAGGCTCGCAATGGCCCGCCGCAGCGGGCCCTCCACCGTCAGCGCGAAATTATAGTGGCTCGTCGAGAACGGGCCGGGCGTGCCCGGATGCGCCGAGCGGAAGCCGACATAGACGCCGAGGAAGTCCCCCTTCTCGCTCAGCAGCGCCGAGCCGGAGGTGCCGCCCTCGGCGTCGCAGTCGAGCGCCACCTCGCGCAGGCCGCCGGGAGCCTGCGCCGTCACCTGCCGCGCCGAGCAGCGTTCCAGCGAGCGGCTTTCCACCCCGCCGGTACGGGCCGCGGCAACCAGCACCACCGGTCCGGGCACCTTCATCGCCGGTCCCAGCGCATAGGGACGCACTTCGCGCACCGGGTCGGCGAGCGGTGCTACCGCCCAGTCGCGCACGGCCGGCGCGGCATAGGGCTCGCGCGACCCGCTGACCGCGCGCTCGACCAGGATCGGCACGCTCTGGCGCACACCGCCGGCATCGATCTCGAAGGTGCAGTCGCCGCCATCGCCGCGCGGCGCGCCGCCGGGAGCGAACAGCATGTGAGCGGCGGTGACGAGAACATCGTTCGCCCCGACCAGCTGGCCGGTGCCGACCGCGCCGCCGCAGCGAACGAGCCCGGTGGCACTGATGCGGCGCGTCACCTGCGCCGGCGACAGCCCGTTCGCCTGCGCATATTGCTCGGGAGTAAGGCGGTCATCGCCGTCGATCAGGATGGCGGCGGAAGGCAGAGCAGCGCCGCTGGCCGCGTTGCGGATTTCTGCGGACGTTGCCTCGGAGACAAGCGCCGGCGTGCCGATCGACAGCGCAACCGCGAACACCAGACGGGCGACACCTCCGCCCGCGCGCCACACGCCCCCGCCCCGCATGCCCTGCCCTTCTTCCGCAATGGACGAGGAAGAGTGCGAAGATGATCATGTCGGCGTCAAGGCACGGCTGGAGCAACGCGCCGCCCGGCCTGCGGTTCCCGCATGGCGTCGCTTCCACCTCCGCGAGCCATCTCCCGGCACCCTTTCCCGGCAGGCAGGGGCATGTGACACCTTCGTCGGACATGCCGCCTCCCCGCTTGCTCCGGCGAGGCGGTGCCGCTAATGCGTGCGCTGCACAAATCCGCAGTGATGCGAAGTGGGTGGTCCAACATGGCCGACAAGTTAGCCGCGGAAGCCGGCGGCTCGGTGCTCGCGGCGCGCTATGTCGCCCGCATGGCGGCCGGTGACATCTCGCCGGATCCAGGCCAGGCCAAGGTCGTCTTCGCCCTCGCCGAGCTGGAGCAGCGCATCGCCACAAGGCGGCTGGCCCGCAAGACCTCGGCGCTCGGCTGGCTGTTCGCCCGCCGCGAGGACGCCATTCCCCGCGTGCGCGGGCTCTACATCCATGGCGCGGTCGGACGCGGCAAGACCATGCTGGTCGACCTGTTCTATGAGAGCGTGGCGGTGCGCAAGCGCAAGCGCCGCGCCCATTTCCACGAATTCATGGCCGATGTGCACGCCCGCATCTTCCAGGTGCGCGCGGACATCAAGGCCGGCCGGATCAAGGACACCGACCCGATCGGCATCGTCGCCGCGGCGCTCTATGAGGAAGCATGGCTGCTGTGCTTCGACGAATTCCACGTCACCGACATCGCCGACGCGATGATCCTCGGCCGGCTGTTCGAAAAGCTGTTCGATCTCGGCGTGGTCATCGTCGCCACCTCGAACGTGGCGCCCGAGGACCTCTACAAGGGCGGCCTCAACCGCGCGCTGTTCCTGCCCTTCATCGCCATGATCCAGCAGCACATGGACGTGGTGCGCATCGAATCGCCGACCGACTACCGCATGGAAAAGCTCGGCGGCGTGCGCATCTGGTACGTGCCCGGCCCGGACCACACGCCGGCCGAGGTGGACCGCGAGGTCGAGAAGGTCTGGCACCGCATCGCCGGCGCCGATGGCGGCGCGCCCGCCAAGCTCAACTCCAGCGGCCGGGTCATCCCAGTGCCGCACGCGGGCGGCGGCGCGGCGCGCTTCAGCTTCGAGGATCTGTGCGGCCAGCCGCTCGGCGCCTCGGACTATCTGCGCCTCGCCCGCGCCTACCATACGCTGGTGATCGACCACATCCCCCAGCTCGACCAGGACCGGCGCAACGAGGCCAAGCGCTTCATCACCCTGATCGACGAACTCTACGAGAAGGGCGTGAAGCTCGTCGCCTCGGCGGCGGCGGAGCCCGAGGAGCTTTATCTCGGCACGGAAGGCGCGGAAGCCTTCGAGTGGGCGCGCACCGTCTCGCGCCTGCACGAGATGCGCTCCAGCGACTACATTGCCCGTCCGCACGGCCGCGGCGACTCGCAAGCCTCCGGAGACACGACCGGCCTCGTCGAAACCTGACCTGCGCTCTTGATCGGCGGCAGCGGGCGCACGAATTTGGGGTGCCGTTTCCCGATCAACGCTGCGTGCCGCCATGAACACCCGCAATCATCACCACAAGAGCACCGAGCCGGAGCATGCCTGCGCCCTCACCGGCCGCATCGTCTCGGCACGAGACGGCATCCGGCTCGATCTGATCCGGCCGACACTGGCCGATCATATCCGCGCATTGCATCCCGGCATTGCGCCAGACGCATACATCTCGCGCAAGGCACTGGCCGAGGAACGCGCCGCCTACATCGCCGCCACGCTGCAGGCGGAGCGCGGCGACCTCAGCCAGCTCGACCATGACGTGATCCAGAGCCTGGCCGACAACGACATCCTGACCCAGAATGTCGAGACCGAGATCGACCGGGCGCGCACCTTCGGCGAGCGCGCGGCCGACGTCATCGCCTCCTTCGGTGGCAGCTGGACCTTCATCATCTCCTTCCTGGTGTTCATCGGCTTCTGGATGACGCTGAACGTCGCCGGGCTGATGGGTGCATTCGACCCCTACCCCTTCATATTGCTCAATCTGGTGCTGTCCTGCATCGCCGCGCTGCAGGCGCCCGTCATCATGATGAGCCAGAAGCGGCAGGAGGCGAAAGACCGCTTCCGGTCGGAAAACGACTACCGGGTGAACCTCAAGGCCGAGCTGGAGATCCGCCATTTGCACGAGAAGATCGACCACATGCTGACCCGGCAATGGGAGCGCCTCGCCGAGATACAGTCGATCCAGATCGAACTGATGGAAGACTTGGTACAGCGCCGGAGATAGGCATTCTGTATTTCGTATACCAAAACGAATACGCGCAAAGTCGTATCTGCACTTGACGGTAGGGCGGGCAAGTCGGCTTGAACCGGGCGGCGATAAGGGCTATCGGATGCCCGCGCGGCGGAGCGCCGCACCCCTCCTCGGAAAGTCAGGAAATCTCATGGCTCGAGCAAAGATTGCACTGATCGGGGCCGGTCAGATCGGCGGTACTCTCGCCCTTCTGGCAGGCCTCAAGGAACTCGGCGACGTCATCCTGTTCGACGTGGCTGAAGGTATCCCGCAGGGCAAGGGCCTCGACATTGCGGAAGCTTCTCCCGTTCTCGGCTTCGACGCCAAGCTGGTCGGCACCAACGGCTATGAGGGGATCGAGGGCGCCGATGTCGTCATCGTCACCGCCGGCGTTCCGCGCAAGCCGGGCATGAGCCGCTCGGACCTGCTCGACATCAACCTGAAGGTCATGCAGCAGGTCGGCGCGGGCATCGCCAAGTTCGCCCCCGACGCCTTCGTGATCTGCATCACCAACCCGCTCGACGCCATGGTGTGGGCGCTGCAGAAGGCCTCCGGCCTGCCGACCCACAAGGTCGTCGGCATGGCCGGCGTGCTCGACTCGGCCCGCTTCCGCTACTTCCTGTCCGACGAGTTCAACGTCTCGGTCGAGGACGTCACCGCCTTCGTGCTCGGCGGCCATGGCGACGACATGGTGCCGCTGGTGCGCTATTCCGGCGTCGCCGGCATCCCGCTGCCGGACCTCGTCAAGATGGGCTGGACCACCCAGGCCAAGCTCGACGCCATCGTCGAGCGCACCCGCAAGGGCGGCGGCGAGATCGTCAACCTGCTGAAGACCGGCTCGGCCTTCTACGCGCCCGCCGCCTCGGCGATCGAGATGGCGACGTCCTATCTGCGCGACAAGAAGCGCCTGCTGCCGGCCGCGGCCTTCCTCTCCGGTCAGTACGGCCTGAACGACATCTATCTCGGCGTGCCGGTGATCATCGGTGCCGGCGGCGTGGAGAAGGTCGTCGAGATCGAACTCGACGGCGCCGAGCAGGCCATGCTCGACAAGTCCATCGCCTCGGTGAAGGAACTGGTGGCCGAGTGCCAGAAGATCGCCCCGAACCTCGCGAGCTGATCGAGGTTCCGGTCCTACGACACGGCGCGGCGGGCCCCTGGCCCGCCCGCCACATTCCGGCGGGACGCCCTCCCGCCAGGCTCGTGCCGAAAGCCTGCCATCCGGGGGCTTCGCACGGCGCGTACACACCGCAGTGAAGCCGTGCAGAAATGCACCCCAGTGCCGCATTCATACGGTATTCATGAAGCGGATAAGAGACCTATATAAGCTCCCACCCGAGCTTATGCCCCGAGGACCCGGGGCGCCCGGAGACCGACCGAAGCCCGGCAAGGCCGGAACTCCGGCAGGAAATTGCCTCCACCGGACCCCATGGTCCTTCAGGAGCCGACGATGTCGCGCGCGGACTTGAACGAAGCTTTCCTCAACACCTCCTTCCTCTACGGCGCCAATGCGGCCTGGATCGAGGATCTCTATGCCCGCTACGAGGCGGACCCCTCCTCGGTCGATGCCGAATGGCAGGCCTTCTTCGCCGGGCTGAAGGACACGCCCGCCGACGTGGAGAAGAGCGCGCGGGGCGCCTCCTGGAAGCAGCCGGGCTGGCCGATCCACGCCAATGGCGAGCTGGTCTCGGCGCTGGACGGCAACTGGATCGAGATCGAGAAGGCCGTCGGCAAGAAGGTCGAGGCCAAGGTCGCGGAGAAGGCCAAGGCGACTGGCGTCGAGCTGAGCTCCGCCGACGTGCAGCAGGCCACCCGCGATTCGGTCAAGGCGCTGATGATGATCCGCGCCTTCCGCATGCGCGGCCATTTCCACGCCAAGCTCGATCCGCTGGGCCTGGAGCCGGAGCGCCTCGCGCCCGAGCTCGATCCCGCCTCGTACGGCTTCCGCGAGGCCGATCTCGACCGGCCTATCTTCATCGACTACGTGCTCGGCATGGAGTTCGCCACCGTCCGGCAGATGGTCGCCATTCTCCAGCGCACCTATTGCAACACGCTGGGCGTCGAGTTCATGCACATCTCCTCGCCCGAGGAGAAGGCGTGGATCCAGGAGCGCATCGAGGGGCCGGACAAGGAGATCACCTTCACCCGCGAGGGCAAGCGCGCCATCCTCAACAAGCTGGTGGAGGCCGAGGGCTTCGAGAAGTTCCTCGACGTGCGCTACACCGGCACCAAGCGCTTCGGCCTCGACGGCGGCGAAAGCCTGATCCCGGCGCTCGAGCAGATCATCAAGCGCGGCGGCAATCTCGGCGTGAAGGAGATCGTGTTCGGCATGGCCCATCGCGGCCGCCTGAACGTGCTGACGCAGGTCATGGGCAAGCCGCACCGCGCGCTGTTCCACGAGTTCAAGGGCGGCTCCTGGGCGCCCGACGAGGTCGAGGGCTCGGGCGACGTGAAGTACCATCTGGGTGCCTCGTCCGACCGCGAGTTCGACGGCAACCAGGTGCATCTGTCGCTGACCGCCAACCCCTCGCATCTCGAAATCGTCGACCCGGTGGTGCTGGGCAAGTCGCGCGCCAAGCAGGACCTGCTGCACGACGCCGAGCGCACCCAGGTGCTGCCGCTGCTGCTGCACGGCGACGCCGCCTTCGCCGGCCAGGGCGTGGTGGCCGAGTGCCTCGGCCTGTCCGGCCTCAAGGGCCACCAGACCGGCGGCTCGATCCACTTCATCATCAACAACCAGATCGGCTTCACCACCTATCCCGGCAATTCGCGCTCCTCGCCGTACCCGTCGGACGTCGCCAAGACCATCGAGGCGCCGATCTTCCACGTGAACGGCGATGACCCGGAAGCGGTGACCTTCGCCGCCAAGATCGCGATCGAGTTCCGCCAGCGCTTCAAGAAGCCGGTGGTGGTGGACATGTTCTGCTACCGCCGCTTCGGCCATAACGAAGGTGACGAGCCGGCCTTCACCCAGCCCTTGATGTACAAGCTCATCAAGCAGCACCCGACGACGCTGGAGATCTACGGCCGCAAGCTCGAAGCCGAGGGCGTGGTCGAGGCCGGCGAGATCGACAAGATGCGCGCCGAATGGCGTGCCAAGCTCGACGGCGAATACGATGCCGGCCAGGCCTACAAGCCGAACAAGGCCGACTGGCTCGACGGCCGCTGGGCCGGCCTCAAGGCCGCCGCCGACGCCGACGATCCGCGTCGCGGCAATACCGGCGTCGAACTCGACACGCTGCGCGAGATCGGCGCGCGTATCACCAGCGTGCCGGAGGGTTTCCACCTCCACCGCACCATCCAGCGTTTCCTCGACGCCCGCCGCAAGGCGATCATCGACGACGGCGCCGGCATCGACTGGTCGACGGCGGAGGCGCTGGCCTTCACCACGCTGCAACTCGACGGCCACCCCGTCCGCCTGTCCGGCCAGGATTGCGAGCGCGGCACCTTCTCGCAGCGCCATTCGGTGCTGATCGACCAGGAGAACGAGGACCGCTACACCCCGTTCAACCATGTGCGCGAGGGCCAGGCCCATTACGAGGTCATCAATTCGATGCTCTCGGAAGAGGCCGTGCTCGGCTTCGAATATGGCTACTCGCTGTCCGAGCCGAACGCCCTCACGTTGTGGGAGGCCCAGTTCGGCGACTTCGCCAATGGCGCGCAGGTGGTGTTCGACCAGTTCCTGTCGTCGGGCGAGCGCAAGTGGCTGCGCATGTCCGGCCTCGTCTGCCTGCTGCCGCATGGCTATGAGGGCCAGGGTCCCGAGCACTCCTCGGCCCGCCTCGAGCGCTATCTGCAGATGTGCGCCGAGGACAACATGCAGGTCGCCAACCTGACGACGCCGGCAAACTATTTCCACGCCCTGCGCCGCCAGCTGAAGCGCGACTTCCGCAAGCCGCTGATCGTGATGACGCCGAAGAGCCTGCTGCGCCACAAGCGCGCCGTCTCCAAGCTCGCCGACTTCGGCGCCGGCACCAGCTTCCACCGCGTGCTGTGGGACGATGCCGACCGCTCCAATGCGGCGACGCTGCCGCCGGAAGCGGTGGCGCTGAAGCCGGACAACGAGATCCGCCGCGTCGTGCTGTGCTCGGGCAAGGTCTATTACGACCTGTACGAGGAGCGCGAGCGCCGCGGCATCGACGACATCTACCTCCTGCGCCTCGAGCAGCTTTTCCCGTTCCCGCTGAAGACGCTGGTGCAGGAAATCGGCCGCTTCAAGCAGGCCGAGGTGGTGTGGTGCCAGGAGGAGCCGAAGAACCAGGGCGGCTGGGCCTTCGTGCAGCCTTATCTCGAATGGGTGCTGGAGCAGGTCGGCTCTGCCTCTACCCGTCCGCGCTATACCGGGCGTCCGGCCTCCGCCGCCACGGCGACGGGCCTGATGTCCAAGCATCTGGCACAGCTCAAGGCGTTCCTTCAGGACGCGCTGGGCTGAGCATCGACTACATCCGAGGGAGTGCCGGCCGTCGGGCCGGCAAACGGTGAGGAAAAACGAGCATGGCCACCGAGATCCGCGTTCCGACGCTGGGCGAATCGGTCACCGAGGCAACCATCGGCAAGTGGTTCAAGAAGGCGGGCGACGCGGTCGCCGCCGATGAGCCCATCGTCGAGCTGGAGACCGACAAGGTCACGATCGAGGTTCCGGCCCCGGCGGCCGGCGTGCTCTCGGAGATCATCGCCAAGGATGGCGAGACGGTCGGCGTCGGCGCCCTGCTCGGCTCCATCGGTGCCGGTTCGGGCGCGCAGGCCGCGCCCGCCGCCGCCGCTCCCGCCAAGACCGAGGCCCCGAAGGCCGAGGCGCCCAAGGCTGCGGCTCCCGCTCCTGCGGCGGCCCCGGCTGCGGCCGCGTCGAACGGCCCGGCGGTCGCCAAGATCTCGGCGGAAGCCGGCATCAACCCGGCCCTGCTCGCCGGCTCCGGCAAGGATGGCCGCGTGACCAAGGGCGACGTGCTCGCCGCCATCGCCACGGGCGCGTCCGCCCCGGCGCCGGCCGCCCCCGCCCCGGTCAGCGTGCGCGCGCCCTCGGCGCCGGACGATGCCTCGCGCGAAGAGCGCGTGAAGATGACCAAGCTGCGCCTCACCATCGCCAAGCGGCTGAAGGATGCGCAGAACGCGGCGGCGATGCTCACCACCTTCAACGACGTCGACATGTCGGCGGTGATGAGCCTGCGCGCGCAGTACAAGGACGTGTTCGAGAAGAAGCACGGCACCAAGCTGGGCTTCATGGGCTTCTTCACCAAGGCGGTGATCCAAGCCCTGAAGGACGTGCCCGAGGTGAATGCCGAGATCGACGGCCAGGACCTCGTCTACAAGAACTACTACCACATCGGCATCGCCGTCGGCACCGACAAGGGCCTCGTCGTGCCGGTGGTGCGCAATGCCGACGAGCTCTCCATCGCCGGCATCGAGAAGAACATCGCCGGCCTCGGCCGCAAGGCGCGCGACGGCAAGCTCGGCATCGAGGACATGCAGGGCGGCACCTTCACCATCACCAATGGCGGCATCTACGGCTCCCTGATGTCGACGCCGATCCTCAACGCGCCGCAGTCCGGCATTCTCGGCATGCACCGCATCGAGGAGCGCCCGGTCGTGGTGAAGGGCCAGATCGTCGTCCGCCCGATGATGTATCTCGCGCTGAGCTACGACCACCGCATCGTCGACGGCAAGGGCGCCGTCACCTTCCTCGTGCGCGTCAAGGAAGCGCTGGAGGATCCGACCCGCCTCGTGCTGGATCTGTGATCCGGACCAGGCTCCGGCGGAGGGGAGAATGACCTATTTCAGCGAATTCGCGGCCCTGATGGCCGTGTTCGCGGTGGTGATCGTCGCGCCGGGGGCGGATTTCGCCCTCGTCGTGCGCCAGAGCGTGGTGCATGGCCGCAAGGCCGCGCTGGTCACCAGCTTCGGCATCGGCGCCTCGCTGCTGTTCCACATCTCCTACACCATCCTCGGCATCGGGCTCATCGTCTCCCAGTCGCTGGCGCTGTTCGCGCTGATCAAGTGGCTGGGCGTCGCCTATCTCGTCTATCTCGGCATCCGCTCCTTCTTCGAGAAGCCGATGAATTTCGACGAGCGCGCCCTGGCGGCCGATGCCGGCAAGGCGCGCCGCCTCTCCCTGCCGGCCTGCTTCGGCATGGGCTTCCTGACCAATGCGCTGAACCCCAAGCCGGTGCTGTTCTTCCTGTCGCTGTTCTCGGCGATGGTGAGCCATGAGACGCCGGTGCCGGTGGTCTTCCTCTATGGCATCGGCATGGCGAGCGCGCTCATCGCCTGGTTCGCCGGCGTCACCTTGTTCTTCACCAATCCCGCCGTGCGGGCACGCTTCGCGGCCGGCGGCCGCTGGTTCAACCGGGTGACCGGCGCGACCTTCGTGCTGCTCGGCCTTCGCCTCGCCGTCCAGAAGGCGGGCTGACCACTTTCGAATCCAGGGAAGCTGCGTCCATGTCCTACGATCTCGTCGTCATCGGCACCGGCCCCGGCGGCTATGTGTGCGCCATCCGCGCCGCCCAGCTGGGGCTCAAGGTCGCGGTGGTCGAGAAGCGCGCCACCTTCGGCGGCACCTGCCTCAACATCGGCTGCATCCCCTCCAAGGCGCTGCTGCACGCCTCGCATCTGTTCGAGGAAGCCGCCCACAACTTCGCCAAGCTCGGCATTGTGGTCGGCGCTCCCAAGCTCGACCACAAGGCGTTTCTCGGCTTCAAGGACCAGGCGGTCGAGGGCAACACCAAGGGTGTCGCCTTCCTGATGAAGAAGAACAAGATCGACACCTTCCACGGCACCGCCAGCATTCCGGCGCCCGGCAAGGTCGAGGTCGCGCTCGCCGCCGGCGGCAGCCAGACGCTGGAGACCACCGCCATCGTCATCGCCACCGGCTCGGATGTGGCCAAGCTCCCCGGCATCGAGATCGACGAGACCCGCATCGTCTCCTCCACCGGCGGCATCGCGCTGGAGAAGGTGCCGGGCAAGCTCGTGGTGGTCGGCGCCGGCGTCATCGGCCTCGAACTCGGCAGCGTGTGGCGCCGCCTCGGCTCGCAGGTGACGGTGGTGGAATATCTCGACCGCATCCTGCCCGGCATGGACCTCGACGTGGCGAAGTCGTTCCAGCGCATCCTGCAGAAGCAGGGCATGGACTTCAAGCTGGGCTCCAAGGTCACCGGCGTCGACACCAAGGGCAAGACCCTCAAGGTCTCGGTCGAGCCCGCCGCCGGCGGCGCCGCCGAGACGATCGAGGCCGACGTGGTGCTCGTCGCCATCGGCCGCGTGCCCTACACGGAAGGGCTGGGGCTGGAAGCGCTCGGCGTCGAGAAGGACAAGCGCGGCCGCGTCGTCACCGACCATTACTACCGCACCAACGTGCCGGGCATCTTCGCCATCGGCGACGCCATCGCCGGCCCGATGCTCGCCCACAAGGCCGAGGACGAGGGCGTGGCGCTGGCCGAGCTGCTGGCCGGTCAGGCCGGGCATGTGAATTACGACGTCATTCCGGCGGTGGTCTACACCTCGCCGGAAGTCGCCTCCGTCGGCAGGACCGAGGAGGAGCTGAAGGAAGCCGGCATCGCCTACAAGGTCGGCAAGTTCCCCTTCCTCGCCAATGGCCGCGCCAAGGCGAATGACGAGACCGACGGCTTCGTGAAGGTGCTGGCGGACGAGACCACCGACCGCGTGCTCGGCGTCCACATCATCGGCGTCGAGGCCGGCGAGATGATCCACGAGGCGGCCGTGCTGATGGAGTTCGGCGGCTCCTCCGAGGACCTCGCCCGCACCTGCCACGCCCACCCCACCCGCTCGGAAGCGGTGAAGGAAGCGGCGATGGCGGTGGAGAAGCGCTCCATCCACATGTGAGGCGGCGGGGCGCGGCACGAACCATCCTTCGAGGCCCGGCGATGCCGGGCACCTCAGGATGACGTCGTCCCCTTGCAACACCTCACGTCATGCTGAGGTGCGAGCACAGCGAGCCTCGAAGCACGGCACAACACGAAACGGCCCGGAAATCAGCTTCCGGGCCGTTTCTCTGTCAGGCGGAGACGCTGGCTCAGGAGCCCTTCACCGGCGTGGTCGAGGTCTGCGTCGAGGCCGCGTGGCCGGACATGCAGTCGGCCAGCGCGGCGCCGGAGATGGCGGCGGTGAAGGCAAGGGCACAGAGGGCAGTCGCGAAACGCTTCATCAGACACTCTCCTCTCGGTTGGTTCCCGGTAGGGAAAGTGTCGCCCAGCTCGGCCCTGCTGAAAAGACCGGCGCCGGCACCGGGCTGCCTCAATTGGCGTCATTCCGGCCGGTCTCACGCAGCCGTGTAGGTGACGGCCTCGATCTTCCAGCCGTCCGGGTCGAACAGGAAGGCGGCATAATACCCCTCCCCATAAAGCGGGCGCAGCCCCGGCGCGCCCTCGTCGCGCCCGCCGGTCCGCACGCCAGCCGCATGGAACGCCTGCACCGCCGCGCGCGAGGGCGCCAGGAAGCACAAATGGAAGCCGGGCGGCGGCACAACCTTGTTCGCCCGGTGCTGGATCCAGAACGGCGCCGCGCCCGGCGTGCCTTCCGGCGAGGGCAGTTCGCCCTCGGGACCCCAGCAGGCCGATTCCCCCTCCGGCTCGGGGAAGGCGCAGACGCGCACGAAGCCGAGCGGCGCCAGCACCGCGTCATAGAAGGCGAGCGAGCGTTCGTAATGGGAGACGCCGATCGACATGTGCTCGATGACCGGCCGGATGCGCTGCATCACACTCTCTCCCTATCGCGCGCGCGGATGCGCCGCCTTCCACGCCGCCATCAGCGCGGTCGAATCCACCGCCGCATAGATCTGCGTGGTGGAAAGCGAGGCATGACCGAGCAGTTCCTGGATCGAGCGCAGATCACCGCCGCGCCCGAGCAGATGCGTCGCGAAGGAATGGCGCAGTGCGTGCGGTGTCGCGCTGTCGGGCAGGCCGAGGCTGCCGCGCATGCGCTCCACCGCCAGCTGAACGATGCGCGGCGAGAGCGGACCACCCTTGGCGCCGCGGAACAGTGCCTTTTCCGGCTCCAGCTCATAGGGGCAGGCACGGGCATAGGCGTCGACCATGTCGATCACCGGGCGCAGCAGCGGCACCATGCGGGTCTTGCCGCCCTTGCCGTGGACGATGATCTGGTCGCCACGCCCGGGCTCGGGCATGTCGCGGCGCATCAGCCCCAGCGCCTCGGAAATACGCAGCCCCGAGCCGTAGAGCAGCGCGATCACCGCCGCGTCGCGCATCAGCACCCAGGGCTCGCGTTCCTCGCCGGCCCGCGTCGCCGGGTCGGCCATGGCGCGCGCGTCGGCGGGCGAGAGCGGGCGCGGCAAGGTGCGGGGAATGCGCGGCGCCCGCACGGCGGTGAGCGCGCCGACCTTGCCCAGTCCCTCGCGCTCCATGTGCCGGCCGAAGGAGCGCGCGGCGGCGAGGAAGCGCATCTGCGTGCGCGGCTCGATGCCCTCGGTGCGGCGCGCGGCGATCACCGCGCGCACGTCGCGCGGGTGCATGTCGGCCAGCGCCTTGAGGTCCGGCGGGCGGCCGAGATGGCGCGCCAGCAGGCCGAGAAAGGTGGAAACGTCGCGCGCATAGGCCTCGCGCGTCTTGGGCGACAAGCGCCGCTCATGGCCGAGCCGGCCGAGCCATTGGGTCAGCGCCTCGGCAACATCCGGCGTCGCCCCGGCGATCAGCCCGCGTTCCGCCCGCGCCGCCTTCTGCGCATCGCTCGCTGCCATCGGTGTCTCCTGCGAACCAGCGACGAGATTAACACGCCATCCCTTTAGGTTTCGTCGCCGTTCCCTCTCGCCGTCATCCCGGAATTGCCACAGGCAATATCCGGGATCGTTCGACGAATGGAGAGCGATCCCGGCTCTCGCTTCGCTCGTCCGGGATGACGATATGCCGACAACGACCACCATGCGCTATGAAGACCCATGCCGATCATCAGCCCCGCCGATTCCACCTCCCTGTTTCCGCCGCGCGAGAGCGTGGTCGACGTGCTGCTGCCGGTGGCGGTGGGCTCGGCCTATTCCTACCGCGTGCCGGAGGGGATGCAGGTCGCGCCCGGCGACATCGTCGTCGTCCCGCTCGGCACCCGCAACATGCTCGGCTGCGTGTGGCCGCGTGCGGAGGGCGCGCCCAGCGTCGATCCCGCCAAGCTGAAATCCATCCAGCGCCGCTACGCCGTCGCGCCGCTGCGGCCGGAGATGATCGCCTTCATCCGCTGGATCGCGGAATACACCGTCACCCCACCGGGCATGGTGCTGCGCCTCGCCTTGCGCCACGACGAGAGCGCCGGCATCGCCCGCGAGCGCACCGGCGTGCGCCTCACCGGCAAGCGGCCGGAGCGCCGCACCGCTGCGCGCGAAAAGACCATCGAGGCGCTGGCGGACGGCTTCGTCCGCTCCAAGACCGATGCGGCGCGCGAGGCCGGCGTCTCGCCCTCCGTCATCGACGGGCTGATCGACGACGGCGTGCTGGAGACCCTCGTCCTGCCGCCCGAGCCCGCCGCCGAGACGCCCGATCCCGACCACGCGACGCCGGACCTCTTGCCCGCGCAGGCCGAGGCCGCCGCCCGCCTCGTCGAGGCGGTGAAGACGCGCGCCTTCGCGCCCTTTCTCATCGATGGCGTCACCGGCTCGGGCAAGACCGAGACCTATTTCGAGGCCGTGGCCGAGACCATGCGGCAGGGACGGCAGAGCCTGATCCTGATGCCGGAAATCGCCCTCACCCAGGCGTTTCTCGACCGCTTCACCCGCCGCTTCGGCGTCAAGCCGGCGGAATGGCATTCGGCGGTCGGCTCGAAGCGGCGCGGGCGGGTGTTTCGCGGCGTCGCCTCGGGCGAGGTCAGCGTGGTGGTGGGGGCGCGCTCGGCGCTGTTCCTGCCCTATGCCGATCTCGGCCTGATCATCGTCGATGAGGAGCACGACAGCGCCTACAAGCAGGAGGACGGCGTCCACTACCACGCCCGCGACATGGCGGTGGTGCGCGCCCGGCTGGAGCAGGCGCCCATCGCCCTCGTCTCCGCCACCCCCTCTATCGAGACCGAGGTGAACGCCCGGCGCGGGCGCTACACCCGCCTCGCCTTGCCCGAGCGCTTCGCCGGCACCCGCGTGCCGCGGCTGGAGCCGATCGACCTGCGCAAGGAAGGCCCGCCGCGCGGGCGCTGGATCGCCCCGCGCCTCGCGCAGGAGATGACCCGCACCATCGAGGCCGGCGGGCAGGCGCTCCTGTTCCTCAACCGGCGCGGCTATGCCCCGCTGACGCTCTGCCGCGCCTGCGGCCACCGCATCAAATGCCCGTCCTGCTCAAGCTGGCTGGTGGAGCACCGCTTCCGCCGCCGGCTCGAATGCCACCAGTGCGGCTATGCCATGCCGGTGCCGAACGAATGCCCGAACTGCCATGAGCCGAATGCGCTCATTCCCTGCGGCCCCGGCGTGGAGCGGCTGCACGAGGAGGTCACCAACCTGCTGCCCAATGCGCGCACGCAGGTGCTTTCCAGCGACCTCGCTGGCGGGGTGGAGCGGCTGCGCGCCGAGCTGAAGGCGATCGAGGACGGCGAGGTCGACGTCATCGTCGGCACCCAGCTGGTCGCCAAGGGACACAATTTCCCCGGCCTCGCCATGGTCGGCGTGATCGACGCCGATGTCGGGCTCGGCCATGGCGACCCGCGCGCGGCCGAGCGCACCTTCCAGCTGCTGCACCAGGTCGCCGGCCGCGCGGGGCGGCATAATGTCGAGGGCCGGGCCTTTCTCCAGACTTACATGCCCGAGCATCCGGTGATGCAGGCGCTGGTCGCCGGCGACCGCGACGCCTTCTACGACCGCGAGATCGCCGTGCGCGAGGAGGCGCATCTGCCGCCCTTCGCCCGCTTCGCGGCGCTTGTCGTCTCCGGCACCGACGCCCACGCGGCGCAGTCCCATGCCCGCGCGCTCGCGGCCTGTTCGCCGCTGTCCAACGAGGTGCGCGTGCTCGGCCCGGCCGAGGCGCCGCTGGCGCTGATCCGGGGACGCCACCGCTTCCGCCTGCTCGCCCGCTCCGAGCGCGGCTTCGACCTCTCCGCCTATGTGCGCGGCTGGATGGCCAGGGCGCCGCGCGCCACCGGCAGCCTGCGGGTCGAGATCGACATCGACCCGCAGAGCTTCCTCTAGCGGATTTTCGAGCGAAGTGGCGTCCGGTTCGCGTGAAGAAAATGCGTCAGGACAACAGGCTAGAGCGTTTTCGGTGAATCGGGTTCATCGAAAACGCTCTCGCGCACGGCCACCCTCACCTCTTGGCGCAGACCAGCACCATCAGCGGCGCGCGCGAGACATCCGCGGGCTTCGGCGCGAAACGCACCTCGCGCTCGCTGAGGATCGTGGTCTCGCCCTCATGCGGCGCAAGATAGGCGTTGACCACCACCTCGTCGGCTTCGCAGGTCAGGTGGCAGCCCGCCGGCGAGAAGCACTCGCGGCGGGTATAGACCCGCACGGTGCCGGTCGCCTGCGCCGCGCTTCCGGCCTCCCCCTTCTCGCCCGCCGGGCCGGCAGGGCCTACAGGACCCGCAGGTCCGGCAGGACCCGCGACACCCGCCTCCCCCTTGGGACCCGCAGGACCGGCCGGGCCGACGGCGCCCGCCGGGCCGGCCGGTCCTGCGGGACCTGCGGCTCCGGCCGCGCCCTGTGGACCGGGAGGGCCGGCGGGGCCCGGCGTCGGCTCGCCGCACGAGGCGACGAGCAGCGCGGCCGCGAACGCAAGAGTCACATAAAGCAATCTCATCGTTTCCATCCCGAAGCTGGCTTGATTTGTCATTGGCTGGGGCGGCGTTCCGCCCGGCAGGGCAAGCCTGCCGCCGGCCGCTTCCAGCGTCAATCGATAGCTTGACGACGCGACGAACGCGCGACCACCGCAGCGCGTCATGACTTCCCGGCGCATGGGCGCTACACATCGTACTACCGCACCGGCAGTCGCCGGTCTGCAGCGCGGGTGCCGCCCATGATGAGCCTTCCGTTTTTCGGCCTTTTCGTCTCCCTGGTCCTTGCCGCGGCCGGCGAGCGCCTGCCCGCCGTGCTGGCATGGCTGGTCTCGATGGCGGTGCTGCTGGCGCTGTTCCGCGCCCACGCCACCGATCCCCTCAACATCGTGCTGTGAGCGCCGCGCCATGACCACGGACACGGACCGCCCCGCCCCGCCGCTGGCCGAACTCTCGCGCCAGCTCAACGCGCTCGGCCTCATCGCCGTCAGCGTGGTGCTCGGCTTCGCCTTCTACGACCAGCTGGTCGGCGGCGACCTGCCCTGTCCGCTCTGCCTGCTGCAGCGCGTCGGCTTCGTCGGGGTCGGTGTCGGGCTGGCGCTGAACCTGCGCTTCGGCGCGCGGCCGAGCCATTACGGCATCGCCATCCTCTCGGCCATTGCCGGCGGGGCGATCTCGGCGCGGCAGGTGCTGCTGCACATCGTGCCGGGCACCGGAACCTATGGCGATCCGTTCTTCGGGCTGCATTTCTACAGCTGGGCGCTGTTCCTGTTCATCGTCATCATCGGCGGCTGCGCCCTGCTGCTGCTGTTCGACCGGCAGTTCGAACCCGCCCCGGCGCGGCATCGCCTCTCCGGCCTCGCGCTCATTGCCTTCGCGCTGATCACGCTGCTGGCGCTCGGCAATGGCGTGTCGACCGTGCTGGAATGCGCCGGCGGCCTCTGCCCGGACAACCCGGCCGGCTACATGCTGCTGGAGCGCGCGGCGCCCGCGCCCTGAGCGCGCCACCAACCGGCGTGCGAAACAGGTAAGTGCCATTGACGCGGCCGCCGCCGACGCCTAGCTTCACCGCCATGATGTCGATGACGAACATGAATGCGCGCCTGCGCGCGGGACGGCGAATTCGCCGCCCGGCCGATCCGGTCGGCCGGGGTTCCTGACGCACGCCTGTCTTCATCTCTCGTCATCGGATTTTCGCCATGACTGCCGGTCTTCTCCGCCATCGCCTCGTCGTCGAGGCCGATGCCCATCCCAATCTCATGCTCCGCCTGCTCGAACCCTTCGCCATCCATGGTGTCCAGCCCACCCGCGTGCGGCTCGACGCGGCGGAGGACGCGCGACTCGATCCGGCCGCCCTCGGTGCCATGCGCGTCGAGGTCGGCTTTACCGCGCCGGTGGAGCTGGCCGAACGCCTCTGGGCCCGGATCGACGTGATGGTGCCCGTGCGCACCTCGCATCTGGTCTCCAGCGCGTCGGCCGAAGCCGCGGCCTGAACGCCCATGCTTGCCCAGCTCGGCGCCATCGCCTTCATCGTGGCGCCGGTCTTCGGTCTCATCGGCCTCGGCTACGTCGCCTCGCTCGCCGGCCATCTGCGCGAGCGGGCGGCGGAGGGGCTGTCCGAATATGTGTTCGGCCTCGCCGTGCCGGTGCTGATCTTCAAGACTCTGGCCGAGGCCGGGCTGCCGGAGGACGGCCAGCCCTGGGGCTACTGGATCGCCTATTTCACCGGCGCCTTCCTGGTGTTCGGCCTCGCCATGCAGGCCGCGCGCCGGCTCTTCGGCCGCAGCCACACCGAGGCGGTGGTGCACGGCTTCACCGCCGGGCAGTCCAACACGGTGTTCGTCGGCGTGCCGCTCATCCTTTCCGCCTTCGGGCCGGAAGGGGCGGTGCCGCTGTTCCTGCTCATCGCCGTCCATCTGCCGATCATGATGGTGGTGGCGACCGTGCTGACCGAGGGCGCGGCGGTCGGCCTGTCGCTGAAGGGGCTGCGCCAGCTCGGGCGCCGGCTGGCCTTCAACCCCATCCTGCTCGGCATCTATGCCGGCGGCATCGCCAAGATCGTCGGCTACATGCCCGGCGGCGTGCTCAAGCAGACGCTGGACATGCTGGCCGCCTCGGCAGTGCCCTGCGCGCTGGTCTCGCTGGGCCTCGCCCTGCACCGCTATCCCATTCGCGGCGATGTCGGCCCGGCGCTGCTCATCACCGTGCTCAAGCTCCTCGTGCATCCCGCCATCGTCTACGCGCTGACCTTCGTCCTGCCCATGCCGCCGGTATGGGCCGGGGTGTGCGTCGCCTTCGCGGCGATGCCGTGCGGCATCAATGCCTATCTGCTGGCGCAGCGCTATGGCGTCGGCGTCACCGCCTCGGCCAGCGCGGTCTCGCTCTCGACCGCGCTGAGCCTCATCACCGTGACGGCCTGGTTCCTCATCCTCAGGGTGAGCTGAAAGCGCCTCATCCCGGACGGCCCGCAGGGCCGATCCGGGATCGCGTGAAATTGGAGAGCGATCCCGGCTCTCCGCTGCGCTTCGGCCGGGATGACGCCGGTCAGGGAGCGCTGCGCGCGTCCCTCCTTCCTCAGTTCAGCTTCATGCAGTTGGCGTAGAAGGTAGTGGTCGCCGGCCAGTCCGAGAACACGCCGATCACGCCGATATCGCGCGCCAGCACGTCGAGCAGGGCCAGCGTGTCGCCGTCGCGGTCCGTCACCGACTTGATCGACTGGTAGTAATAGCCGCCGCCGTCCTTCAGCGGGCCGGAACGCTCCAGCGACCAGGTGATCAGCCCGAGCCCGGCCTTTTTCGCCTCCTCGGCATAGACCGAGGGGACGATCCTGCCGTCCTTCGCGGTCACCAGCATCCACAGCGGCGGGGCGAGGATCTTCACGCCCTTGGCGGCGAGTTCCTGCATGGACGGCTGCCACGTCTCCGGCTTCATGTTGTCAAAGCCCTTGGTGGTCTCGTCGCGGTCGTCGAGATAGACCGCCTGCGCGCCGAAGGCCGGCTCGGCCTTGAGCCAGTACAGCACGTCATCGAGCAGGAAGGACTGGGCGTAGACATCCCTGGGGTCGACGCCGGCCGCCTTGTACTCGTCGATCATCTGCTGGGCATAGGCCTGCTGGGTGTAGTCCCCCTCGAACGGCATCTTCACTTCCGGCGTCTTGAGTTCCGGGGTGAATTTGAGGCCGAGCGACTTCACCAGCGCGATATAATCCTTGTGCGACATCAGGGTGGCGCGGTCGACATAGAGGTCGGTGCGCCAGCGCGGCGTCGAATTCATGTAGTCGGCGACCGTGGTGGCGTTGGGGTTGCCGGCATCCATCTTCGGCTTCAGCGAGCGGAATTCGGCCAGCGTCAGGTCGCTGGTGCAGCATTTGGCGCTGGCCTTGCGGCCGGTGGCGGGATCGGCGGGCTCGAAGCCCTTGGAGCACTTGGCCGCGAGTTCAGGCCGGGCAAGAATGTCGGTCGTGGTGTGCAGGTCGCATTGCGCGTGGCGGCACACCAGCTGGCGGTCCCTGGTGAAGGCGATGTCACATTCGATCACGCCCGCGCCCATGCGCGCGGCGGCGAGATAGCCCTCGCGGGTGTGCTCGGGGAATTGCAGCGGCGCGCCGCGATGCGAGATCGAGAACGCCTTGGTGGTGAACGGGCCCTTGCACTTGGCGAGCTCGTCCTTGAGCGGGCCGTCCTTCATCTGGTCGACGAGGTAGAACGGGCGCGGGCCGAGCTCGGCGGGGCCACCGGGCGCCTGTGCGGCAGCCCCGGCGAACGTGCCGATGGCGAAGGCGAGAGCGAGGATGGGCGTGGCGAGGCGCTTCTTCATGGCGGGCTCCGTCGTGCGGGGCGGATGAGGATGTCGCCATGGCTACAGGCCGCCAATGACACCGGTGTTACGCCGCACATCGAAACGATGCCGGCTAACCGACAACATCGAGCGCCCGGCGGCGGATCTCCTCCGGCGTGGCGCCATTGTCCCGCAGCGCGCGCAGGCTTTCCGAGCCGATCGACTTCGACAGCTTGCGCCCATCGGGGTCGAGCAGCAACGAATGGTGGGTGTAGAGCGGCTCGGGCAGGCCGAGCAGCACCTGTAGCAGCCGGTGCACCGAGGTCGCTTCCTTCAGGTCGGCGCCGCGCACCACATGGCTCACGCCCTGCAGCGCGTCGTCCACCACCACGGCGAGATGATAGCTGGTCGGTACGTCCTTGCGGGCGACGACCACATCGCCCCAGGCCAGCGGATCGGCGGCGAGACGGATCTCCTCGCTTCCGATCGTCTCCACCTCGCGCCAGACGAGCGGCCCGGCGAGCGCCACGGCACGGTTCATGTCGAGCCGCAGCGCGTAGGGGTGGCCCGCCGTCCGCCGGCTCGCCCGCTCCGCCTCGCTCATGGAGGCGCGCGGAAAGGGGAAAAGTGGCGCGCCGTCGGGATCGAGCGGCCAGTCGGGACGCTCGTCCACCGCGCGGCGGATGTCGGCGCGGCTCTCGAAGCTGGCATAGACGAGGCCCATCGCGTCGAGCCGGCCGAGCGCGGCGATATAGTCGCCCATATGCTCGGACTGCCGGCGCACCGGGCTCTCGAAGGCGAGCCCGAGCCAGCCGAGGTCTTCCTCGATCGCCGTCTCGAATTCCGGGCGGCAGCGGGCGGGATCGATGTCCTCGATGCGCAGCAGCAGGCGCCCGCCGACGGCGCGCGCCATGGCGGCGTTGAGCAGCGCCGAGTGGGCATGGCCGAGATGCAGGAGCCCGTTCGGGCTCGGCGCGAAGCGGAAGATGGGGCGGGCGGAGGTCATCGCCCGCAGATGTAGCGCGTCAGAACTGGCGCGCCACCATCATCTTCTTGATCTCGGCGATCGCCTTGGCCGGGTTCAGCCCCTTCGGGCAGGCCTTGGCGCAGTTCATGATGGTGTGGCAGCGATAGAGCCGGAACGGGTCTTCCAGATCGTCGAGCCGGTCGCCGGTCGCCTCGTCGCGGCTGTCGATCAGCCAGCGATAGGCCTGCAAAAGTGCCGCCGGGCCGAGATAGCGGTCGCCGTTCCACCAGTAGCTCGGGCACGAGGTCGAGCAGCAGGCGCACAGGATGCACTCATACAGCCCGTCGAGCTTCTCGCGGTCGCCGCGCGCCTGGCGCCATTCCTTCTCCGGTGCCGGCGTCTCGGTGTGCAGCCAGGGCTCCACCGAGGCGTGCTGGGCGTAGAACTGCGTCAGGTCGGGAACGAGGTCCTTCACCACCGGCATGTGCGGCAGCGGGTAGATCTTCACCGCCTTGGCGTCCACGTCGTCCATGCTCTTGAGGCAGGCCAGCGTGTTGGTGCCGTCGATGTTCATGGCGCAGGAGCCGCAGATGCCCTCGCGGCAGGAGCGGCGGAAGGTCAGCGTCGGGTCGACCTTGTTCTTGATGTAGATGAGGCCGTCCAGCACCATCGGCCCGCAATCGTCGCGGTCGACATAATAGGTGTCGACCTGCGGGTTCTTCCCGTCATCCGGGTTCCAGCGATAGATGCGGTACTCGGTCAGCCGGTTGGCGCCGGCGGGCGCCGGCCACACCTTGCCTTCGTTGACCTGCGAGTTCTTCGGAAGCGTGAGCTGGACCATGGCGACTGATCGTTCCCCGGCTCAATAGACCCGCTTGCGCGGCTCGATGTACTGGATGTCATTCGACAGCGTGTAGGTGTGCACCGGCCGGTCGTCGAGCGTCACCGTGCCCTTGTCGAAATCCATGAAGGCCAGCGTGTGCTTCATCCACTGCGCGTCGTCGCGCTCGGGGAAGTCCTCTCGGGCATGCGCGCCGCGGCTCTCGGTGCGGGCGGCGGCGCCTTCCATCGTCACGGTGGCGAGACCGATCAGGTTGTCGTACTCCAGCGTCTCGATGAGATCGGAGTTCCACACCAGCGAGCGGTCGGTCACCTCGATGTCGTCGGTGCCGGCGAACACGTCGGCGATCAGCTTGCGGCCCTCTTCCAGCACCGGGCCGGTGCGGTAGACGGCGCAGTTGTTCTGCATCACCTTCTGCATGGAAAGCCGCAGCTCGGCGGTGGGCGTGCCGCCGGAGGCGTTGCGGAAATGGTCGAGCCGCGACAGAGCGAGCTCGGCGGAATTGGCCGGCAGCTCGGGCTGCTTGTCGCCGGGGGTGAGGATGTCGGCGCAGCGCAGCGCCGCCGCGCGGCCGAACACCACGAGGTCGGTCAGCGAATTCGAGCCCAGGCGGTTGGCGCCGTGGATCGACACGCAGGCGCATTCGCCCACCGCCATCAGGCCCGGCACCACATGGTCGGGATTGCCGTTCTTCTTGGTGACGACCTCGCCGTGGAAGTTCGTCGGGATGCCGCCCATGTTGTAATGCACGGTCGGCAGCACCGGGATCGGCTCCTTGGTCACGTCGACCCCGGCGAAGATCTTGGCGCTCTCGGAAATGCCCGGCAGCCGCTCGGCGAGGATCGCCGGGTCGAGATGGTCGAGGTGCAGGTAGATGTGGTCCTTGTTCTTGCCGACGCCGCGTCCCTCGCGGATCTCCATGGTCATGGAGCGGGAGACGACGTCGCGCGAGGCAAGGTCCTTGGCCGAAGGGGCGTAGCGCTCCATGAAGCGCTCACCCTCGGAATTGGTGAGGTAGCCGCCCTCGCCGCGCGCACCCTCGGTGATCAGGCAGCCCGAGCCATAGATGCCGGTCGGGTGGAACTGCACGAACTCCATGTCCTGCAAGGGCAGGCCGGCGCGCAGCACCATGGCGTTGCCGTCGCCCGTGCAGGTGTGCGCCGAGGTGGCGGAGAAATAGGCCCGGCCATAGCCGCCGGTGGCGAGGATCACGGTCTGCGCGCGGAAACGGTGCAGCGTGCCGTCGTCCATCTTCAGCGCGACGATGCCACGGCAGCGGCCCTCATCGTCCATGATCAGGTCGAGCGCGAAATACTCGATGAAGAACTCGGCATTGTGCTTCAGCGCCGCGCCGTAGAGCGTGTGCAGGATGGCGTGGCCGGTGCGGTCGGCGGCGGCGCAGGTGCGCTGCGCCGGGCTCTTGCCGTAGTCGATGGTCATGCCGCCGAACGGGCGCTGGTAGATCGTGCCCTGCTCGGTGCGCGAGAACGGCACGCCCCAGTGCTCCAGCTCGTAGACGGCGGCCGGCGCGTGGCGCACGAGATATTCGATGGCGTCCTGGTCGCCCAGCCAGTCCGACCCCTTCACGGTGTCGTACATGTGGTAGCGCCAGTCGTCGGTGCCCATGTTGCCGAGCGAGGCGGCGATGCCGCCCTGCGCCGCCACCGTGTGCGAGCGCGTCGGAAACACCTTGGTCACGCAGGCGGTGCGCAGCCCGGCTTCCGAGCAGCCGACCACGGCGCGCAGGCCCGCGCCGCCGGCGCCGACCACCACGACATCATAGGTGTGGTCGGTGATCGGATAGGCGGCCCCGTTCACCGAGGGGCCGGCAGCGCCGTTGGAAGCGCCATTGGCGGAATGGGTCCCGGCCATGGTCTGTCAGCCTCCGAAACTGATCTTGAGGATGGCGAAGGCGCCGGCGAAGCCAACCGCCGTCGTGAAGAAGGTGTTGGCGATCAGCGCCAGCACCTTCGTTCCCTCGGAATGGACGTAGTCCTCGATCACCACCTGCATGCCGATGCGCATGTGGAAGCAGACCGAGAGCAGCAATAGCAGCAGCGGCACCGCCGCGAGCGGGTTGCGCAATGCCGCGACGAGCACGCCATGCCCCTCGCCCGCCACGCAGATGATGATCGGCAGCGTGATGACGAGGAGGACGAGATTGGCCAGCGCGGTGACCCGCTGCAGCCAGAAATGGCCGGTGCCGGACCTGGCCGAACCGAGGCCCGCGACCCGCCGGCGGGGGGTGCGCATGGAAGAACCGGACGTAGCACTCATGGTTCAGCCTTTCACCGCCCAGATGACGATCCAGAGCAGCAGCGTCAGCGCCACCGAGCCGCCGATGGTGAGCTTGGCGAGCAGTTCGCGCGACTGGGGTCCGAAGCCGGCCCCGGTGTCCCAGACGAAATGACGTACGCCGCCAATGGCGTGGTGGATCAGCGCCCAGCTGAAGCCGACGAGCACAAGGAGCCCGAGCCAGCTGCCGTAAATGCCGTTCACCGTGTCAAAGGCTTCCGGCGAGGTCGCGGCGGCGACCAGCCAGATCACCAGCAGCAAAGTGCCGAAATAGAGGGCGACGCCGGTGATGCGGTGCACGATGGACATCATCATCGTGAGCATCGGGCGATAGATCTGGAGATGCGGGGAAAGGGGCCGCTCGGCCGCTCCTGGCATGTCTGATATCCCTGGGTTCCCTAGGATGTTTCGGTGTGCGTAGCCCAAACGATTGCAATTCGCAATCATTCCAAAGGCGACGCCTATCGTTGGATGAGCGTGCGAAACGCGCTGCACTGCAGCGGGCGCACCCTAGCGCAAGCACGTCATGGCGCACATCTTCTTTCGCAGGGGTGGCCGCAGTGCCGCGTCGGCGCGATGGGAAGCCGTTGATGACGCGACATTAACCATCTTCGCCTTTTAATTGACTGAAACTGGCTGTCTGTAACGGGTCTTCCGCAAGCCCCGCGTCGAGAGCCCCCTGTCGAGGTTGCGTAGAGTATGCAATTGGCGAAACCCTGCCTCCAGCTTGGCGCATTGTTGATCGCCGTGGCTGCCACCCTCGCCGTGCCGCTGGCCCGGCCGGCGCATGCGGCTGATTCCGAGCGACAGATCACGTCGGGCGGCATCGAGCGCGAATTCATCCTGCATGTTCCCGACAACGCGCCGCCCGGCCCCAAGCCGCTGATCATCGCCCTGCACGGCGCCTGGCAGCCGGCCGGCGTGATGCAGCGCTATCTCGACCTCGACAAGGTGGCCGACCGCGAGGGCTTCGTCGTCGCCTATCCCAAGGGGCTGAACCTCCTGTGGAACGACGGCCGCGCCACGGTCGCGGGCATCATGCCGATCATCTATCCGCGCGACGACGGCCGCTTCGTGCTCGACGTGCTGTCGACGCTGGAGGGCGAGGGGCTGGTCGATCCCGGCCGCGCCTATCTGATGGGCTTCTCCAATGGCGGCTTCCTCACCGCCTATGTCGCCTGCCGCTACGCCAACCGCTTTGCCGCCTTCGCCACCATGATGATGACGGTGCCGGTCGGCTATAATGAGAGCTGCAAGCCCGAGCGGCCGGTGCCGATCCTGATGATGAACGGCACCTATGATCCGATCGTGCCGATGTTCGGGCGCCCGACGCCCGGTGCCAGGCTGATGTCGGCCTCCGAGAGCGCCGCCCTGTTCGCCCGCATCGACGGCTGCGCCCCGCCCGAGGAGAGCCGCGCGCCGAACACCCGCATCCTGCGCTGGAACAAGTGCGCGCCGGGCGCGGCGGTGGCCTTCTATGAGATCGCCGGCGGCCACCAGCCGCCCGCCCAGTCTGTCGGCGCCGGCGACGCGCTGGCCGCCGTGCTGCTTGGCCCGCGCCGTTCCGGCCTCGACGCGCCGGAGGAGATCTGGTCCTTCTTCACCCGCTTCGGCAACCCGCAAGCCCTCCCGCCCGATGCCGCGCTGGTGGCCGGAGCGGGAGCCGCCGCGGCGGGCACCACGTCATTCGCCGCCGCCGCGCCGGCCGCGCCCCAGGTCATCTCCACCGCCTCGGCGCCGGTCATGGCCTCCGCCGTTCCCGCCGTCGCACGCCCGCTCGCGGCCGCCGCCCCGGCGTCGGCGTCCGCCTCGACGCCGATCGTGCACAATCCGGATTCCTTCGCCACCGCATGGCAGGGCATCGCCCCAGCCTCGGCCGACGCGCCGGTGCCTGCCGCCGTGCCCGCCCTCCACCAGCCGCTCACCGCCGGCACGCCGCAGCCCTTGGCGGCGCATTTCGTCGCCGCCGGCGAGCCGGCCGCGAGCGCGCCCGCCCGGCTGGCGCTGGTGCCGCTGCCGCCGCCCTCGCCGCTGCGCCCGCGTACGCTGAATGCCCAGGTGAGCGCACAATAGCCTGCGACGCCATGCTTTTGCCGCGAGGCGCGGTCTAGATCGCCGCGACCGACCGACGCGAGGGAATCGCCCGTCCGGTCGCGGGTTGACGGTGCTCATGGCACGCGGCATGGTCACCGCCGCTTTGCCAGGGGGCTGCACGGCCTCGCGCGAATCGTCGCGTCCGCCCTGCGGGCGCCAAACCGAACAAGGTGTCTGGCCCGCCCCGGAACAACGTCTCCGGGTCGTCGGGCCGAAGGCGCCGGATCAACTGGGGATCGCCTGTTGGAGACTCGTCGCGGACCAAACGGCATGCGGCACAACCGTGCCCCTGCGTTCGATCTGGGAGATGAGCCCCCGCTCGGTGCCGATGGCGACGCCGAGGAGCCGATCAGCCGCCGCCGCATCTCCATACGCTGGCTCATGGCCACGCTGCTCACCGGCATCTGCGGTGCCGCGCTGATGGGCGGCGCCGTCTATGCCGCGCTCGACGGCGAATACCGCTTTGCCCAGTCGCCGGAGACCGTGCGCTCGGCGCTGCGCGGCGCGCTCGCCGCCGGCGAGCGGCCCTCCAACCTCGCCCGCAAGGGCGACCGCATGTCGATCCTGTCCGAGAGCTTCACCGCCAAGCAGACGCTGCGCCTGTCCACCACCTCGAAGGACGGCGACCGCGAGGTCATCAAGGTGCGCGCCGTCACCAAGGTGTCGGCCAACCTCGCCCAGTCCGTCACCTCGGCCTCCACCGACGTGCCGCGCTTCAATCCGGCCAAGCTGATCGCCGATTCGACCGATGACGATGCCGCCCCGCAGGCGGAAGCCACCGGCGATCTCACTTTGGTGATGCGCGACATCGCCAGCCTGCCGCCGAGCACGAAATTCGCGGCCGAGATGCCGATGGAAGACGTGCTGATGAAGGTGCGCGAGACCGCCGAGTTCAGCATGCCGGCCGACAGCCGCGCGCCGGCGCTGGCGACCATCGGCGGCGCGCTCGCCTTCGCGCCCGCCGGCGCGTCCGACCCGGCCAAGGCGCTGGCCCAGCCGGAGAACATCTCCTCCGTCGGCAAGTCCGGCGAGGAGGCCACCGGCGGCAATGACTGGTCGGAACGCACCGTCGTCGCCAAGAAGGGCGATACCCTCGCCTCCATCCTGATCGATCTCGGCGTGCCCGAGGTCTCGGCCCGCGCCGCCTCCGCCGCCTTCCTCACCCGCGCCCTGCAGGGGCCGTTGCCCGAGGGCCTGCGCCTCAAGGTGCTGCTCGACGCCGGCAATGGCGCGGTGGTGCCGCTGCGTGTCGCCGCCTTCAACGACGAGGGCCACCAGGGCACCGTGGCGCTGTCCGACAATGGCAAGTTCCTGCCGGTGCAGGAGCCCGCCGACACGCAGGTCGCCGACATCGCGCCGGACGATGCCGACGACGATGCGGGCGGGCGCGGCGGCATCACGCTCTATGACAGCATCTGGGAGACCGCGCTGCGCCACGAGGTGCCGCGCCCGGTCATCGAGAGCATGATCCGGGTCTATTCCTTCGACATCGACTTCCAGCGCCGCGTGCGCGCGGGCGATGCCTTCGAGGTGGTGTACGAGCCCGACGAGGCCGGCGGCGCCGGCGGCGTGCTCTATGCCGGCCTCACCGTCGGCGGCGAGGAGCGGCGCTACTACCGCTACCAGACCCCGGATGACGGGCTGCTCGATTTCTATGACGAGGCCGGCAAGAGCGCGAAGAAGTTCCTCGTCCGCAAGCCGCTGTCCGGCGGCATCCTGCGCTCGGGCTTCGGCATGCGCCGCCACCCGATCCTCGGTTACAGCCGGCTGCATTCCGGCGTCGACTGGTCCGACCGCGTCGGCACGCCGATCTACGCCGCCGGCAATGGCGTGATCAAGAAGGCCGCCTGGACTTCCGGCTATGGCCGGCGCATCGAGATCCAGCACGCCAACGGCTATGTCACCACCTATTCGCACCAGTCCGGCTTCGCCAAGGGCATCCGCGAGGGCCTGCGCGTGCGCCAGGGCCAGCTGATCGGCTATATCGGCTCGACCGGCCTCTCCACCGGCGCGCATCTGCACTATGAGGTGCTGGTGAACGGGCGCTTCGTCGATCCGATGCGCATCCGCCTGCCGCGCGGCCGCGCGCTCGACGGCAGGATCCTGGCGAGCTTCGAGGATGAGCGCGAGCGGCTCGACACGCTGCTGAACCATTCCGCCTTGCCCAAGGTCGCCTCCGGCGGCGCGCGCGCCCTCGACGACGCCAACTGATCCGGACGGCGCGCATGCTCGACGGTCCCCGCCTGCCTCCCCGCTCCGGCCGCCCGGCCACGGCGCTGGTCGTGCTGCTGCACGGCTATGGCGCCGACGGGCGCGACCTGATCGATCTCGGCCAGTACTGGGCACCGTTGCTGCCGGACGCCGCCTTCGTCTCGCCGCACGCGCCCGAGCCGCTGGCCATCGCCCCGGTGGGCCGGCAATGGTTCGGCTATGTCGAGCGCAACGACACCGAGCGCTGGGCCGGCGTGCAGAGCGCGCACCGGGCGCTGGACGCCTTCCTCGATGCCGAACTCGCCCGCCTCGGCCTGCCCGGCGACCGGCTCGCGCTGGTCGGCTTCAGCCAGGGCACCATGATGGCGCTGCATACCGGCCTGCGCCGCGCTGTCGCGCCGGCCGCCATCGTCGGCTTCTCCGGCATCCATGTGCTGCCGCCCGAGCGTGGGCGCGAGGCCTTCGACGCCGAAATCGTGAGCCGCCCGCCGGTGCTGCTGGTGCATGGCGACGCCGACCAGGTCGTCGAGCCCGGCTACCTGCCACGTGCCGTGGAAAGCCTGGAGGCGCACGGCGTCGCGGTGCGCTCGCACCTGTCGCCCGGCCTCGGCCATGGCATCGATCCGGTCGGCCTGCGCCTCGCCGGCGATTTCCTCGCGGGCGCGCTGCGGCGCTGAAGCGCGCGGAACCTTCCGCGCGATCACCGCATCCCGGCGCTTCACAAGATTGACACGCTAAATATAGACTATCGCCGTGCGTCACACGGCGCCGAGTCGCCGTGCGGGCGCCCCTGTAAGGGAGCGAGCGTTGACGGCGACATTGTCTCCGGGTGCCTGGCCTGCCCTCGTGCTCAATGCCGATTTTCGGCCTCTGAGCTATTACCCTCTGTCGGTCTGGTCGTGGCAGGACGCGATCAAGGCGGTGTTCCTCGACCGGGTCAACATCGTCGAATATTACGAGCGTCAGGTCTCCAGCGCGACTTTCCAGATGCGCCTGCCGAGCGTGGTCTCGCTGAAGGCGTTCATCCGCCCGGCGCGCCAGCCCGCCTTCACCCGCTTCAACGTGTTCCTGCGCGACCGCTTCACCTGCCAGTATTGCGACTCGCGCGACGACCTCACCTTCGACCATGTGATCCCGCGCTCGCGCGGTGGCCAGACGACGTGGGAGAACGTCGTCGCCGCCTGCTCGCCCTGCAATCTGCGCAAGGGCAGCATGATGCCGGCGCAGGCGCACATGATTCCGCGCCAGAGACCCTTCCAGCCCTCGGTGTTCGACCTGCACCAGAACGGCCGCCACTTCCCGCCGAACTACCTGCACGACAGCTGGGTCGACTATCTCTACTGGGACACCGAGCTCGACCCGTGAGCGGGTGGCCTTCCCCGTCCTTGCCATCCTCATCCCGGACGCCCCGCAGGGTCGATCCGGGATCATCATCAGAATGGAGAGCGATCCCGGCGCCGCGGCTGCGCCTTCGGCCGGGATGACGGCGAGCTCTACTTCGCCATCGCCCCGCGCATGGCCACCAGCGTCAGCGCGGTGGCGATGAAGGCGTTGTAGCCGGCGAGCGACAGGCCGAACAGCCGCCACGGCGCCTCGTCGCAGCGCGCCACGCGGGCCTGTTGCAGGCCCTCCAGCAGATTGCCGGATGTCAGCACCGGCCCGGAACCGGAGCAGGCGGTCGGCCCGGCCCAGAAGCCCCATTCGACGCCGGCATGATAGACTGCGAGCGCAGCGGCGAGCGCCATCAGCATGCCGGTCAGCCCCAGCGCGACGCGCGCCAGCGGCGCCTTGCCGCCGGCGGCGCAGATCGCCGCCAGCAGGGCGACCGGCACGCCGACATAATAGGGAATGCGCTGCTCCAGGCAGAGCGGGCACGGCGCGAGGCCGACCACCAGCTGGAAATACCACGCCCCCGCCAGCGTGCCCGCTCCGGCCACGGCGACGATCAGGGCGGCGGCGATCTGCGTCGAGCGCAGGGAGGGCGAGGCGGCATTGGTCGGAGAACTGGCGGCGGTCATGGTCGGCTTCCCTGCGGTCGATGGCGGTAGAACTAGCCCGGTCGTGGGTCAACGCAAGTCACGTCTGAGGCAGGCCCGCGGCCATGACGGTTGCCGCGCGCTCACGCCGTCAGCGCGAAGCGCAGGGCCCGCGCCATGGCCGGGGCGAGGATCGAGGCATGATCCTCGCCGGCCATCAGTTCGAAACGCACCTCGCCCCATGGCGCGAGAGCCTCAGCCGCACGGCCGGCGAAGGCGTGCGTGCGATCCACCATCGCCCGGCGCGCCCGGCGCGCCGCCATCTCGGCCGCTTCCGGCCGTGCCGCCTGCCAGGGCGCGAGCGCCTGCTCCCATTCGCCCACCATGAGCGCAAGCCGCAGCGGCGCGCCTTGCGCCAGCGCAAGCTTTCCCCTTGTCAGCCCCTCGACGAGCCGCGCCTCGTCCCACCAGATGGACGGGCTCACCGCGACGTAAGCGGCGAAGGCGTGCGGGTCGCGGGTCATCACATCGAGCGCGAACCAGCCGGCCAGCGAATGGCCGAACAGCGTGTGGCGCGACGGGTCGACCGGCAGACGGCGGGCGATCTCCGGCTTCACGCGCTGTTCGAGGAAGGCGAGGAAGCGATCCCGCCCGCCGACGTCGTGCGCCGGCGCGGAGCTCCCTCCGCCGGCCTCCGCGCTCGGCCCGGCGGTGAAATCGAAGCTGCGGCGGGCGCGGAAATCCTCGCCCTCGGGATAGCCGATGCCGACGATCACCGCCTCATTGATGCCGGTCGCCTGCGGGCGCACCGCACCGCGCCGCAGCGTCTCGACCAGGGTGGCGAAACCGGCATTGGCGTCGAGCAGGGTGACGACCGGCCAGCCCGCCGCCGGCGGCACGCCGCGCGGATGCGAGAGAAAGATGCGCCAGGGGCCGGGCACGCCCGGATGCCCCGGCATGCCCCCACTAACGCCCCCGCCCATGCCCTCGCCTTCGGGCGCGAGATCGAACCATTCGGCATCGGGCAGCAGGACGGGATTCATGGTCGGCTTTCTCGCACGGGCCTTGCTTCTCACCACTAGAGCATGCGCCCGCCCCGGCAAAGCGAGACCGTCGCAGAATGAAACGATTCTAAGGAATTCACCTTTCCGTTCAGGAACTTGACCAGACCGGCAGGCTCATGCAGAACCCATGCGGCGGCGCGGTTTCGCTCCCGGACGCCGCCGGAGACAGGATGAGCCAGACTTCCCCAGACCAGGCGGCGCTGTCCGCCTATGCGCGGCTGGTGCGCCGGCGCGTGGCCGTCCTCACCGGCCTCGGCACGCTGATGCTCGTCGCCCTCGTCGTCGATATCGCCACCGGCCCGTCAAACCTCCCGCTCGCCGACGTCGTGACAGGTATCATACGGCCATCGTCGCTCGACGGGCCGGCCCGCGTCATCATCTGGGACGTGCGCCTGCCCTATGCGCTGATGGCGGTTCTGGTCGGCGCGGCGCTGGCGCTGGCCGGCGCGGAGATGCAGACCATCCTCAACAACCCGCTGGCGAGCCCGTTCACCCTCGGCGTCTCCTCCGCCGCCTCCTTCGGCGCGGCGCTGGCGCTGGTGCTGGGAATGAGCCTGCCGCTGATCCCCGCGAGCTGGAACCTGCCGGCCTTCGCCTTCGTCTTCGCCTTCGCCTCCGTGCTGCTCTTGCAGGCGATGGCCAGCCTGCGCGGCACCGGGGTGGAGACGCTGGTGCTGTTCGGCATCGCGCTGGTGTTCACCTTCAACGCGCTGGTGGCGCTGATCCAGTTCGTCGCCAGCCAGGAAGCCTTGCAGCAGCTGGTGTTCTGGAGCATGGGCAGCCTGTCGCGGGCGACGTGGGAAAAGCTGAGCGTGCTCGGCGTGGTGATCGCGCTCACCGCGCCGTTCTCGCTCAAGGCGTCGTGGCGGATGACGGCGCTGCGGCTCGGCGAGGACCGCGCGCGCTCCTTCGGCATCTCGGTGGCGCGGCTGCGCTTCCTCTCGCTGCTGCGCGTCAGCCTGCTCGCCGCCACCTCGGTCGCCTTCGTGGGCACCATCGGCTTCATCGGCCTGGTGGCGCCGCACATCGCCCGCCTGCTGGTCGGCGAGGACCACCGCTTCTTCCTGCCGGCGAGCCTGCTGGCGGGGGCGGTGATCATGTCGCTCGCCTCGGTTGCGTCGAAGACCCTGGTGCCGGGCGCGCTGCTGCCGGTCGGCATCGTCACCGCGCTGATCGGCGTGCCCTTCTTCATCGCCCTCATCTTCTCGCGGCGGGAACGGCTTTAAATGGCGCCGCATCTTACCATCGAGGGCCTGTCGGTCGGCTATGGCCGCCGCCGGATCATCGAGGCGCTCGACCTCCCAGCCCTGACCGGCGGCACGGTGACGGCGCTGATCGGCCCCAACGCCGCGGGCAAGACCACGCTGCTGCGGACTCTCGCCGGCCTCGTGCCGGCGAAAGGCTCGATCCGCCTCGACGACGTCGAACTCACCGGCCTCTCGGTCAACGGCCATGCCCGCCATGTCACCTACATGCCGCAAGCACTGCCCCAGCGCGTGGCCCTCACCGTGTTCGAGGCGACACTCTCGGCGCTGATGTCCGCGCGCGACGCCCTGCCGACGAAGGAGGCGCATGAACGCGCGCTGAACGCGCTGGCGCGTCTCGGCATCGCCGACCTCGCCATGCGCGGGCTGGACGAGCTTTCCGGCGGCCAGCGCCAGCTCGCCAGCCTCGCCCAGTCCATCGTGCGCGAGCCGACCGTGCTGCTGCTCGACGAGCCAACCAGCGCGCTCGACATCCATCACCAGATGCGGGTGATGCAGCTGGTGGAGGAGCTGGCGCGCGAGCGCGCCATCATCGTCATCATCGTGCTGCACGACATCGCCCAGGCCGCCCGCTACGCCCAGCGCATCGTGGTGCTGGAGAACGGCACTATTGCCGCCGACGGCGCGCCGGGCGCGGCCATCACGCCGGAGACGCTGGCCCGCGTCTACAAGGTGGAAGCGCGCGTCGAGCGCTGCTCGCACGGCTTCCTGCAGGTGATCGTCGACCGCGCCCTCTAGGGGTCATGCCCGCATCGTCGCGCCGCCATCGACATAGAGGTCGGTCATGGTGATGTGGCCGGCCCGGTCCGACAGCAGGAATACCACGGCCTCGGCCACATCTTCCGGCGTTGCCAGCTTGGCCAGCGGAATGCCGGCCTTGAAGGTCTCCAGCGAGCCGGCGATGACGCGCGCCGCGCCCTGCTCGTCCGCCCACATGCCGGTCTGCATCGGCGTCAGCGTCGAGCCGGGGGCGACGATGTTGCAGCGTATGCCGTGCGGCGCCAGCTCCAGCCCGAGGCAGCGGGTGAACATGGTCGCCGCCGCCTTGGAGGCGGCATAGGCCGACATGGCGTGGCGCGGAATGCCGGCGGCGTTGGACGACACGGTGACGATCGCCCCGCGCCGCCTCGGCTGCATCACCCGCGCCAGCGCGCGGGAGAGGCGGAACACGCCGCCGGCATTGATGTCGAACACCCGCTCCCATTCCGTGTCGGACAGGCCCGTCACCGGCTCGCAGGACAATACGCCGGCGACATTGGCGAGCAGGTCGATGGGCCCGAGATCGCGCTCGATGCGCGCGACCAGCACGTCGACCTCATCGGAAGAGCGCACGTCGAGGACGGCCGGAAAGACTGCCTCACCGAGTTCGCTCGCCAGCGCCCATAGCGGAGCCTCCTCCACGTCGGTCGCGACGACGCGCGCGCCTTCCTCGACGAGGAGCCGCACCACTGCGGCACCGATACCACCGGCGGCGCCGGTGACGAGGGCCAGCCTGCCGTTCAGACCGCTGTCGCGCATGGCATTCCTTCCCCTTGTTCAACCTCCGCCAGCGCCTTCGCCAGCACCGGCGCGATGAGCGCGGTCGCCTCTGGCCCGGTGAGATGCGCGTGCAGGCTCGGCACGTCGATCACCTCGACCCGCGCGGCATAGGGCCGCCATTGCGCAGGCGAGAGATCGCGACCCTGATGCTCCAGCGCCGCGCGGAAATGGGTGAGCCTGCCGTCGAACCGGCGATGGAAATGCTCGCGCACTAACCGGTTATTGCCGGCGACCACCCGCACCACCCCGTCCAGCGCCGCATCTGGCAGGCGACCGAGCGGACTGTCGGTGGCGCGCAGGAAGGCCAGCACCGAAGCGCGGTTCAGCGCGAGGGCCGGCAACCGGTCCGGGTCGTGGCCAGCAATGGCGATCAGCGCCTTCAGCGCGCCGTCCTCGCCGGGGTCGGGCTCACCGCGCCAGACATCGCAGGGGTAGGAATCCAGCAGCGCCACTACGCCCAGTTCGGCGCCCGCCTCGCGCAGCTTCACTGCCATAGCCTGCGCGATGATACCGCCGACCGACCAGCCGAGCAGGTGATAGGGCCCGTGCGGACGAACGCTGCGGATGCGCGCGACGTAGTCGACCGCCAGCGCGTCCAGGCTCGCGGGTGTGGCAACATTAGGCGCCAGTGCCGGCGCCTGCACGCCATACACGGAGCGGCGCGGACTGAGCGACCGCGCCAGCCGGCCATAGCACCAGGAAATGCCGCCGGCGGGGTGGATGACGAAGAGCGGCGGCAGGTGCGGATCGCCCTCGCTCAGCGTGATCAGCGGCCCGAGCCCGGCATCTTCCTCGCCCTCAGCCTCGATCAGCCGGGCGAAGCCTTCCACTGTCGGCTGGGCGAACAGCGCGCCGAGGCCGGGATCGCTCCCCCAGCACTCGCGCACCTTGAGCAGCAGCGCCACCGCATGCAGCGAATCCCCGCCCAGCGCGAAGAAATCGTCTTCCGCCGCGATAGGCGTCGTCAGCCCCAACTGCTCGGCGAACAGCCCGGCGAGCGCGGTTTCGGTCGGGGTCTGCGGCGCCCGACAGCCGGTGCCGGCGAAGTCGGGAGCCGGCAGGGCGGCGCGGTCGAGCTTGCCATTGGCGGTGACGGGAAGCGCTTCCAGCGCCACGAAGGCGGCCGGCACCATGTAGTCCGGTAGTCTCGAAGCGACATGCGCGCGCAAGGCGGCGAGGTCAGCGCCCGGCGCCGGCACCACATAGGCGACGATACGCCGTGTCCCGCGATCCTCGCGGGCAAGGATAGCGGTCTGACGCACGAGGCCGGACGACATCACCGCCGTCTCGATCTCGCCGAGTTCGACGCGCAGGCCGCGGATCTTGATCTGATGATCCGAGCGGCCGAGGAACACCACCGCGCCATCCGGCCGCCACAGCGCGAGGTCGCCGGTGGCATAAATGCGCTCGCCCGGCTGGTAAGGGTCGGGCAGGAAGCGCTCATCGGTCAGGTCCGGCCGGCCGAGATAGCCGCGCGCGAGCTGCACCCCGCCGAGGAACAGATTGCCCGGCACGCCCGGCGGTTGCGGACGGCCCTGCCCGTCCAGCACATAAAGCCTGGTGTTCCACACGGGAAAGCCGATCGGCACGGGATTGGCGCGGTCGTCCGGCCCGGCGGGCCAATGGCTCACATCCACCGCCGCCTCGGTCGGCCCGTAGAGATTGTGCAGCTCGGCGGAAAGCGTGCGGTGGAAGCGGTCGCGCAGCTCCGCCGGCAGTTCCTCGCCGGAGCAGAACACGCGGGCCATGGCGAGCCCCCGCGCGCTCGGCTCGGTGAGGAAGGCGGCGAGCATGGAGGGCACGAAATGCGCAGTGGTGATCGCCTCCTCGCGGATGAGCCGCGCCAGCGCCACCGGATCGCGATGTGCCTCGGGCGGTGCAATGACGAGGCAGCAACCCGCGAGGAAGGGCAGGAAGAACTCCCACACCGAGACGTCGAAGGTCGCCGGCGTCTTCTGCAGGATACGGTCCTGCGGGCCAAAGCCGTAATGCTCGCGCATCCATTCGAGCCGGTTGACGATCGCCCGGTGCTCGATGACGACGCCCTTGGGCTCGCCGGTGGAGCCCGAGGTGTAGATCACATAGGCCGCATCGCTCGGCTTCGGCGGGACAAGCGGCACGCCGGCCGGTTCGACCTGCCAGTCTTCCGGCGCCAGCACCTCGGCCTTGCCGTCGAAGTGCCCGGTATCCTCCGCCCGCGCCAGCACCAGAACCGGCTTGGCCGAGGCGAGGATACGCGCGATCCGCGCATCGGGCTGGGCGAGGTCGAGCGGCAGATAGGCGGCGCCGGCGCGCAATATCGCGACGAGCGCGATCACCAGCTCGAAGCAGCGCGGCAGCGCGACGGCGACGATTCCGTCCGCCCCGGCTCCCGCCGCGCGCAACTGTTCGGCCAGCGCCCGGCTGCGCGCGTCGAGCGTCGCATAGTCCATGGTCGCGCCATCGAAGCGCAGCGCCGGGGCGTCGGGCGTGGCGCGCAGGCTCGCCTCGATCAGCGCCGCCAGCGTGGTGTCCGGCAGCGGATGGCGGGTGGCGTTAAAGGTGACAAGGTGACGTGTCACCTCCTCGGGCGTGGCTGTCACCACCTCGTCGAGCGAGGCCGCCGCGCTCGACGCCTCGATGAAGTGCTTCAGCCGCGCGGCATGCGCTTCGACGGTGGCGATGTCGTAGAGATCGGGATTGGCGTCGACCTCCAGCCGCAGCCCCGCCGTGCCGTGCAGGCGGAAGGTGAAGGTGATGTCTTCTACCGGACCGGTCGACAGCACTTCCAGCTTGCTTTCCAGCCCGTCGAGGCGCGGCGTCTCGTCGAACGGCAGCAGGTTGATCAGCGGCCCATGCAGCCGGCGCTGTCCGCCGATCAGCTTGAGGTCGCGGCGCAGTTGCTCGCTGCGGTAGCGTCCGTGCCGGCGCGCCTGCACCAGCTGCTTCGCCACCTCGCCGAGGAAATCGTCGAGCGTGCCGTCGGCCGGCGCGTTCACCCGCAGCGGCAGCACGTTCATCAGCATGGCCGGTACCCGCGCCGCCGCGCTGCCGAGCCGCGCCATGAAGGGTACGCCGACGATCACTTCATCCGTCGCCGTGTGGCGCTGCACATAGGCCGCGCTCAGCGCCGTCACCACATCCGGCCAGGGGATATTGGTGCGCTCGCCCAGAGCTTTCAGCCGGGCAAAGGCCCCGCCATCGATCTCCACCGCGCGACGGTGGAAGGAGTGTGCGCTGGCCGGATTGCCGGCGGCGAGGCTCGCCACCTCAGGCTGGTCGGCGAACAGCGCGCGCCAGTAATCGCCGTCTCGTCCCCGCTTCTCGCCCGCGCGATAGGCCGCATCCTCGGCGAAGGCCGCCGCGATGCCGGGCGCGGGCGCGCTCGCCTGCGTGCCGCGCAGTTGCGCATTGTAGAGCTCGGCGACGCGCTGGGTGAGAAGGATCATCCCATAGCCGTCAATGGCGAGATGATGAATGCGCTGCTGCCAGATGAAGCGTGCCGGCCCGAGCACGAACAGCCGCTCGGCTGCCAGCTTTTCCCGCGTCGGGTCGATGGCGGTCGCCATGTCGCGGGCGATGTCGGCCTGCGCCGCCGCCAGCGGATCGGACGCGTGCGAGACGTCGATGATCGCAAGCGAGGGCCGGTTGGCGGAGTCGACGAACTGCACCGGCCCGGCCGGATCATCCACCATGCGCAGCGCCAGCGCGTCCGCCTCCGTCACCGCCTGCGCCAGCGCCGCCTCAAAAGCCGGCAGGTCGAGCGTGCCGGCCAGTTCGATATATTGACCCGTGTTGAACAGCGGATTGGCTGGATCGAGCCGCTGCGCGTACCACAGGCCCGACTGCGCCTCGGTGAGCGGATACGCCTGCGCGCGCACGTCAGACACCGCGCGCCGCCTGTTTGGCGCTGACCAGTTCCCACCAGCCGTCCAACGTCGGCCTCTCGGCGAATTCGGCGAATTCGAGCTCCAGCCCGCCCTCGCTCCACATCAGCACGAGATTCATCGCCCGCATGGAATCAAGCCCGAGGTCCATCAGGCTGTCCTCGCCGCCGATTTCCTCGGGGTCCTCATGCAGCATCCTGGCGATGTCGGCGCGCATCCTCTCCCGCGTGATCGGCGCGGCCGAGGGGACGATGCGGCGGATGTCGGCGGGCTCAATGGCCATCACAGCAGCTCCAATATCTGCGCGGTGGTCAGCGGCACGCCGCAGACATCCGCAACATAGGACAGAGCGAGGTCGTGCCTGGCGCGGGAGAAATCCGCCAGCGCATCTGCTGCCATGAACGGCTCGATGTCGCGCATGAAGGCATCCGCCGCGGTCAGCGTGCAGCCGATATGCGCGTAGACGCCGGCGATGATCAGCTGGTCGCGGCCGCGCGCGCACATCAGCGTTTCGAGGTTGGAGCGCTGGAAGGCGCTGTAGCGGTGCTTCACCAGCGCGAAATCACCGGGCTGCGGTGTCAGCGCGTCGACGATGGACTGGTGTTCGGGCGCCCAGCTCATGCCGGGCCCCCACAGGTCGGCCTGAAGCCCGCGGTCGCGCCGGTCCTGATCGCCCTCCTGCGCGGTGTAGAACACCGGCACGTCGGCTTTGCGGGCGGCTTTCGCCAGCATTGCGATATTGGCGATCACCGGGGCGATGGGCGAGGCACCCGGCGTGAAGACGCGCAGGAAATAGTTCTGCATGTCGTGGATCAGCAGCGCCGCGCGGCGCGGCTCCAGCGTCCACGGCGCGCGGGGCGTGGGCAGTTCGTCCCCGCGCGGCAGCTCATAGGGGGCGATGCTCGGCAGTCCCGGCTTCGCGTCCATGTTCACCCCTCCGTTCTTTCGAGGAACCGTCGGCGCAGGCCCGCGCGCAGCTCCTTGCGCGAGACCTTGCCGACCGCCGTGGTCTCGAAAGCCTCAATGAAGATGATCTGGTCCGGCACCTTGAAATCGGCGAGGCCGCGTGTGCGCATGAAGGCCTTCAGCGCCGCCGCTTTTGGCTTCCCGCCTTGGAGAATGACGAAAGCGCAGGAGCGCTCACCGAGATACTCGTCCGGCAGCGAGACCACCGCCGCGTCGAACACGCTTGGATGCGCGAGCAGATGATCCTCGATCTCCTCGGCCGAGATCTTCTCACCGGCGCGGTTGATGTGGTCGGTCGCGCGGCCCTGCACGACGAGGTTGCCTTCGGGGGTGCGCTTCACTACGTCGCCGGTGCGGTAGAAGCCGTCCGGGGTGAAGGAGCGGGCGTTCGCGCCGTCATTATTGTGGTAGGCGCGGATCGTGTAGGGCCCGCGCGTCAGCAGGTTGCCGGCCTCGCCCTCCGGTACGGGATTGCCTTCATCGTCGAGGATCAGCACCTCGTCATCCGCGCTGATCGGCCGCCCTTGCGTCGAGACGATGATCTCCTCGGGATCGTCGAGCCTTGTGTAGTTCACCAGCCCCTCGGCCATGCCGAACACCTGCTGGAGCGTGCAGCCGAGAACCGGCTTCACTCGGCGAGCGGATTCGGTGAGGAACTTGGCGCCGCCGACCTGCAGCACCTCCAGCGAGGAAATGTCGTGCGTCGTCGTGGCGGCCGCCTGCAACCACAGTAGCGCCAGCGGCGGCACCAGGCCGGTGATGGTGACGCACTCCTGCTCGATCAGCGGGAAGGCGACTTCCGGGCTCGGCGACGGGCTCAGCACCACGCGCGACCCGGCGTAGAGCGCGCCGAACACGCCGGGCGAGCTCATCGGAAAGTTGTGCGCGACGGGGAGCGCGGCGAGATAGACGCTGTCGGGCGCCAGCTGGCAGATCTCGGCGCTGGCGCGGAAAGAATAGATATAGTCGTCATGCGTGCGCGGGATCAGCTTGGACAGGCCGGTCGAGCCGCCGGAGATCTGCAGGAAGGCCACCTCGGACGGATCTGCATCCGGCGGCAGCCCGACGTCTCCGCCGGTCGGCAGGCCATCGAGCGCGACGAACGGCCCGCCCCTGCCGACCACCACGACATGCTCGACCGCCGGCACCTCGCGGACGAGTTCTTCCGCCAGCGGGCGATAGTCGAAGCCGTCATACTTTTCGGCGATGACACAGCCGCGCGCCTCGGCAGTGCGGGCGAAATGGGCGATCTCGACGAGGCGATGGGCGGGAAGCGCATAGACCGGGATCAGCCGGGCGCGGAACAGTGCGAAAACCACCGAGAGGAACTCGGGGATGTTGGGCAGTTGCACCACCACGCGATCGCCGGGATTGAGCCCCTGCGCCAGCAGGCCGCGCGCTATGCGTTCCGCCCGTGCCTCCAGCTCGGCAAAGCTCCAGCGCTGGCCACCGCCGACCACCGCGACATGGTCGGGCAACTCCAAGGCGCGCTGGCGCAGAAAGCCGGTGAAGGTCTCGCCGCGCCAGTAGCCCCGCTCACGGTAACGCGCCGCGAACGTTGCTGGCCATCTCTGCACTAGCGGCCTCACGCCACGTCCTCCGCCGCCCGCCGGCCGGTCTCGTCGATGCCGAGCGCGTGGAGCAGCGCGGCGAATTTGGCGGAGGTCTCCTCGCCTTCGGCTACCGGATCGGAACCAGGCACGATGCCCGCGCCGGCATAAAGCCGTGCCTGACGGCCCGCGACCTCGGCACAGCGGATCGCCACATGCCAGGCGCCGTCGCCCGCCGCGTCGACCCAGCCCACCGCACCAGCATAGAAGCCGCGGTCATATCCTTCGAGATCTTCGATGACGCGAGCCGCCCTCTCGCGCGGCGTGCCGCAGACGGCGGGCGTGGGATGCAGCAGTCCCGCGAGATCGGCGACGGAGGTCTCGGGGCGGCGCAGGCGGCCGACGATGCGGGTGCCGAGATGCCACATGCTGGCGGTCGCCGTGATCTCGGTGCCCTTCGGCGCGCCGAGTTCCACGCAATGCGGGGCGAGCTGGTCGAGGATGGCGGTGACGACCTCGCGATGCTCGCGCTGGTCCTTATCCGAGCCGAGCAGCGCATCGGCAGCGGCACGGTCGGCGCGGGGCTCGCGCGCGCGGCGCGCAGAGCCGGCCAGCGGATGGGAGGTGACCACCTCGCCCTGCCGCGCGACCAGCAGTTCCGGCGTGGCGCCGATCAGCACGCGCGGGCCCTCGCTACTCGCCAGCGGCACGCAGAAGGCGGCGACGCGCTCATCCGCCGCCAAAGCGCGCAACAGCGCGCTGGCATCAATCGGCTGATCGGCGGCAAGGCGCAGGCTCCGCGAGAGCACCACCTTGCGCAGCGCCTCCCCGCTTTCCGCCATCGTCTCCAGCGCGCGCGCCACGGCCTCGCGATAGGCCGGCAAGGTCGGCTCGGCCATGACCTGCCAGCGCAGCGCGGGCCGCGGGGCACCCACCAGCGCCGGTGGCGGGAAGGCCGCGGCGAAGCAGGCCCGGCCAGGACTGCGCGACAGCTCCGCCGGTTGGAAGAGATGCGCCGGCGCCGCCTTGTCATAGGGCAAGGCGCCGACGACGAGACGGGGACCGGCAGGGTGCCCGGCGAAATAGACGTTCACCCGTTCGCCGAGCGTGCCCCCGCCGGGCATCTCCCGGCCCGACGGAACGAACCCGAGACAGCCCTTGCCGACGATGGTCTCGGCGTTCGACACCAGCGCGAAGGGCATGTCGGAAGCCGAAGATGCCGGTGCATCGACCTCGCGCATGCGCGCCACTCCGTTCGGGACTGCACTCACGGTCACGTTCCGTCTCGACCTTTGCGGTTTCAGGGCTTGATCAGCACGACCGTGTCGCCGAACGGGTCGACCATCGGCACCGGACGTGCGCCACCGGGACCACCGGGGGGCGGGCCGCCGGCGGGAGCCGAGGCCTGCTGGGGAGCGGCACCCGGCGCGGCGGGCGCGGCACCAGCGGGCGGCGCGGGCGGACGCGGGCGCGGCACCGACTTCAGCTTGTTCGAGACATAGGCGTTGCCGGTGGCCGCATCGACCGCGACCGTCTGCGGCATCGAGCCGGTGGCGACGTTGGCGATCGGCTCCAGCGTCTTGGTATCGACGAGGGTGACATAGCCACCCGTGCGATTGGCCACGTAGAGGATGCTGCGCTGGGGGTCGATGGCGACGCTGAGAGCCCCGCCGCCCGTCGGGATTTCCTTGATCAGCTTGCCGTCCTTGGCGTCAAGCACGGTGAGTTCGCCCGTGCCCTGATTGGCCACGAAAACCTGGTCGCCGCTCGGGTCATAGACCAGGTTGATCGCGCCCTCGCCGCCCGAGGGGAAGCGGTTCGTCACCTTCTTGGTGGCGAGATCGACCACCACAACCTCGTTGGACTGCAGGGCCGACAGGAACAGACGGTTGTTCTTGGCATCCAGCGAGATACCGGCCACGCCGCCCGTGAGGTCGTCGATGCTGTCGACGATCTTGTTGGTCGCGCCGTCAATGATCCACACGGCGCTGGGGGTGTCGCGCATGCCGAGCACCGTCACATAGACGCGGTTCGCGGCCTCATCGATCGCGACCTCGCGCACATGTGCCTTCTCCCCCTTGGACAGCTTCGCGACCACCTTGCCGGTGGCGAGATCGACCACGCCGACCGAGCCGTCGCGGGTCTGGGTCCCGTAAAGCGTCTTGGTCTTGTTGTTGATACCGAGCCCGAACATCGGGTCTTCGCCGAGGGAGATGGTCTCCTTGGTCTCCAGCGTCGCCGGATCGAGCGCCAGCACATAGGTCTCGCTCGCTCCCCGCGTGCCCGCCGCCGCCACATAGACGCGGTTCATCGGCGCGCTGAAGACGACCTCATACAATCCGGCGCCCGGCTTGGCCGACGTGACAAATGTGGGATCGGCGAAGGCCGTCCCGCCAAAGGCGACGAGCGCGAGCGCGGCGAGCGCGACGGAACGCGACAGCCGCGAACGAGGCCGGGACGGATGAGCGGTCAGCATTGCGTTTCTCCATTGGTGAAAGCGGGAGGTGATGCGCATCGGCCCCGGCGACCGGCCCGCATCAGTCGAGGTCGACCCAGTTCGGTCCTTCGATCGGCACGGCAAGGAAGCGCCGGTTCACCTCCGCGACGGTCGTGTCGACGTCGAGGTTGGCGAAGCGCTCCGGGTGGATCCATTTGGCGAGGATCTCGACCGTGATCAGGTCGAGCGGGGAATTGAGCAGCTGGTGCGACAGGCCATGGACACGCTCGCCCTTCACCGCCGCGAGGCCGGCAAAGCCCGGCCGCGCGACGACGCCCCGCAAGGTCTCGCGCGCCCTGTCGAGGCTATATTCCGGCCCGACCAGCAGCCCTGCGGTGCCTTCCATATGGCTGCCGCCGGTGGCGATATAGACCTGCGGGTTCTGCGCGATGACGTATTCGAGGTTCAGCTTGCCGAAGGCGCGCGGGATGATCGCCGCGCCGATATTGGTGCCGCCATCGGCCTCGATGATGTCGCCGACATTGCCCCGCCCCGGCGAATTGCAGCAATCGGCGGTCATCGCCGCGTGCGGCTCCAGGAAGACGCGCGGGCGCTCGCCCTGCGTCAATCCCGCCAGCCTGTCGCGGATGGCATCGAGATGAGCGCGCCGGAAGGCGAGGAAGTCCTCTGCCTGAGCCGCGCGTCCGGTAGCCATGCCGAGCAGGCGTAGGCTCGGCTCCAGATTGGTCAGGGGATGAACGAAGAAGTCGATCACGACCACCGGGATGCCGGCTGCCTCGATGCGCTCGCGCTCCTCGTCGGAGGGCTGCGAGCCGAGCGAGAACACGGCAAGGTCGGGCCGCGCCGCCACCACCTGTTCGACCGACAGCGAACCGGCCGAGCTGGCCACCTTGGCGAGATTCTCGATCGCCGGGAACTTCGCCTTGTAGGCCTCGAAAGTGCGCTTGCCGATGCGGTTGATGTCGCGCGGCCAGGCGGCCACCACGCTCACCGGATCGGGGAGGATCAGCGACAACGCGATGAGAAACCGTCCATCGTCGATCAGCAGACGCTGCGCGGGCGCGGCCAGCCGGACCTCCCGCCCGCTCAGGTCCTTCAGCGCGATCTCCGCCGCTGCCGGGCATACAAGCATCAGCAAGCCGAAGAACATGGCGAAGAGCAGCCGAACGACGGACGCGGCGAGCAATGGCCGAGCGAGGCAAGCGATAGGATACATGCAGCGGACATCGAGCCGATAGGGAACAATCCCGTGCCTAATCAGCCCGCACCTCGCCACTGTCAACTAAACAATTTGTAATTGCTTCTTTTTAATTAGTCTAATGAAGGATCAATCGAGGTAAACTGATAAATCTACTTTCACTTACTGCGACTACATTACGCTTCGTCATCAACTTCGCGTGCAAACCCGCCATCACCACGCCGTCGTGAAACTGACGTGGACAGCGGGCATCACTCGCGTGCCGTCCGCGCGCGGGCAAAGCGGCGGCGGGTGCCGATCGCTCTCGCGGCAGGCGCCGGGATCGGATAAAGAGGCTCCGGAAACGCAGCCGCCCGCAGGCACGGATTCCACTGGAACTGCAAGGATCGAGAGTATTCCATGCGCGTCGCCATGATCGGAACCGGCTATGTCGGCCTCGTTTCCGGCACCTGCTTCTCCGACTTCGGCCATGACGTGACCTGCGTCGACAAAGACGTCTCGAAGATCGAGCGACTGAAGCGCGGCGAGATTCCGATCTTCGAGCCGGGGCTCGACGAACTCGTCCGCCGCAATGTCGCCGCCGGCCGGCTCACCTTCGCCACCGACCTCTCCCAGGCTGTGCGTGAGGCCGAGGTGGTCTTCATCGCGGTCGGCACGCCCTCGCGGCGTGGCGACGGGCACGCCGACCTTTCCTATGTGCACGCCGCCGCCCGGGAGATCGCCCGCGCCTCGGAAGGCTTCACCGTCGTCGTCACCAAGTCGACCGTCCCGGTGGGCACCGGCACCGACCTCGAGCACCTCATCCGCGAGGAGGCTCCCGACGCGGACATCGCCGTTGTCTCCAACCCGGAATTCCTGCGCGAGGGCGCGGCGATCGAGGATTTCAAGCGGCCCGACCGCGTGGTGATCGGCACGGGCGATCCGCGCGCGCAGCAGGTGATGAGCGCGCTCTACCGCCCGCTCTCGCTCAATGCCGCGCCGATCCTGTTCACCGAGCGCAACACTGCCGAACTGATCAAATATGCCTCAAACGCCTTCCTGGCGATGAAGATCACCTTCATCAACGAGCTGGCAGACCTGTGCGAGAAGGTCGGCGGCGACGTGCAGGAAGTGGCGCGCGGCATCGGCCTCGACCGCCGCATCGGCTCGAAGTTCCTGCATGCCGGTCCCGGCTATGGCGGCTCGTGCTTTCCCAAGGATACGCTGGCGCTGATGCGCACCGCGCAGGAGGCCGGCACGCCGCTGCGCCTCGTCGAGACGGTGACAACGGTCAATGAGAGCCGCAAGGCCGCCATGGGACGCCGCGTGCTGGAGGCGCTCGACACGCCGGCGCGCGGGGCGACCGTCGCGCTGCTCGGGCTGACCTTCAAGCCGAACACCGACGACATGCGCGACAGCCCGGCCATCAGCATCGTGCAGTCGCTGCTCGACCGCGGCGTCAAGGTGCGCGCCTTCGATCCGGTGGGCATGGAAGAGGCGAAGAAGGTGCTGCCGCCGCAGGTGACCTACACCGAGGGCCCGTATGAGTGCGCCGAGGGCGCCGACGGCCTCGTCATCGTCACCGAATGGGACGCCTTCCGCGCCCTCGATCTCGACCGGCTCAAGCAACTGCTGGCGACGCCGATCGTGATCGACTTGCGCAACATCTACCCGCCGGCGGACCTGATTCGCCGCGGCTTCAAATATGTCGGGATCGGCCGCGGCAACATGCCGGCGGTGTGAGCCCGCGCCCGGAAAACGGGCCAGGTATCCGCGCCGCACGTCAGCGGGACCGGCAGGTGTTTGCCATGGCTTCGCGACGGTGGCGTATTGCGCTATTTGTAATAGCCGACGCCGCAGACCAGCCCTCCAATCTTGGTGATGTAGCTTTCCTTGGCGACCGGCTGGCTCTCCCCGGGACGCGGAAATGTGTAGGAGACGGTGGTTATCTGACCCTCTCGGGCGCTGCTCATGATCTCCTTGCCGAAGGCTTTGCCCGCGGAGTCCTTCAAATCATTGATATTCTGTCCGAGCATTGCGGGATTGGCATGGGCGAGCGTGGTCCCGTCGAGACCGGTGCAGAACACGTAAAGATCACCCTCCCGAAACCCGTCCGCCCCCTTGTTGAAGGCAGCCAAGGCATCGGACCGGTCCGCTTTCACCGCCGTGATGGCGTGCTCCAGCATCGCCCGGGCCTGCTGCGCCGTACCGTATTGCTGGGCAGACAAGCCGTTCGAAAGCAGCAGCATCGAGAACAGTGAAATCGCCAGCATTACGGCGCGAGACATGGCTTACCCTCCCCCTAGGTAAGGAAGAACGCTAACAGCTTTACCGAAGACTTGCAGCCCACCCCATCCCGAACGCAGGTTCAGGAGGGACGCGCTTTCAGTGAACGGGCGTTCAGAAGGCTACACCCCTCAGAAACTGACCCTGAGGCTAGCGTTGAAGCCGTTCTGTGTGACGCCGTCGCCAAACTGGCCGGTATAAGCGATGCCCAGCGTCGAACTGGTGCCGAGGCGCATATCGAGACCGGCTTCCAGAACCGCCGCATTCTCGGCGATCGGCGCGCCGGTCACGGTGAAGGCGTCGGAGCCGAGGAACGCCTGGCTGATCGCCGGCGTGATGTCCCCGAAGGCATGGCGCCAGCCGACCGCCCCGCGCAGCGTCGCTGCATGGGCGCCGAGTTGCACTTCCTTCGCCACCCGCAGGCCCAGCGTGGCGAAGGTCGTGTCCATGTCGGCCCCGTCCGAAGACAGCACCGCCGCCCCGCCGGTCTCGGTGAAGCCATCCGTGTCGAGGCTGACATAGGCGAGATTGGCGAAGGGCTCGATGGCGGCCAGGGCGGTGTCGAGCCGATAACCCAGTTCGCCGAAGGCCTGGAAGGTGCCGACGGTATAGTCGGCCGACAGGCTGTCGGCGAAGCTGGTGAACCCCACCGAGCGGCCGGTGGAGACGTCCTGCCACGTATAGGCAAGGCCGGTGCGCAAGGCGAGCGCGTCCCAGTTCCTGCCGGCATAGAGGCCGGCGTGCCAGTTGTCGCTGCTGCCGGAGGCGTTGCGGCCGGGAATCGAGAAGTCGGTGTAGCTGTAGCCGCCGGCAACGCCGACCCGCCAGCCCTCGCCGGCAACGGTGTCGGCGCCGATCAGGAAGCCGCCGGTGGAATCGCTGATTCCGGCGGCGTTGGAGGTGCCGTCGAACGTGCCCCAATTGCCGAAGCCGGCGGTCCACAGCGCGAACTTTTCTGCCGACGCCGGCGCAGGGGAGGCCTTGAGTGGCATGCTCATATCGGCCGCCAGCCGCACCTTCGAGGGCGCGGCATAGGCCAGCGCGCCGCCCGCCGTCTCGACCACGCTGATGACGCTACCCGCGGAGGCGCCGACGCCGCCCTGCACCGCCCGCAGCCGATCGTTCAGCGCGCCGCGAATCAGTGAAGACTGCTCCATGAACACGCTCTGGGCCGAGGCATGCACCTCGCCGGAGAGCTGGTCGAAGGCCCATCGGGCCTCCGCCGCCGAGGACAGAAACAGCAGCGAGTTATACAGCGCCAGCGGCGTGCCGGACTGCGCCAGCGTGTCCAGCGCCGCCGCTGTGGCCAGTTGGTTCGGCGTCTGCGCGACGGTGACGAACACCGCGGGAGGCGCGGGTTCAGGCGCCGGTTCAGGCGTCGGATCGGGTGGAGTCGGATCAGGCGGGGTCGGGTCCGCGCCCCTCACGGCAACCACGACATTCACGCCGGTGGCCAGGTCGCTGACCGTGGCAGTCAGGAAGATGGAGGCGGTCGTTACCGAACCGAAGCTGCCGACCACGCCGCCGGCGGCGTCGAGGATGAGGTAGGTCTGGCCGTTCTGATAGCTGCTCTGCGGGTCGAGCGCGATGAGCCGCAAGCCCGATCCATTGAGGGAGATCTGGCCGGAGGCGCGAAGGAGGTCGCTCGTTCCATTTCCGGCCAGTTCCACCTCATAGGTCGCACCCGACGCGAAGACCACATCGCCGGCGACGTTCAGCGTGCCGATCGAGTTGCCCGGCGCCACGACGCCGCCGGCCGCCACGGTCACCGATCCGGTCGTGCCATTGCCGCCCAGAATCGCGCCCGACTCCACCTCTATGGCGCTGCCAAGCGCGCCATTGACCGCGAGACGCCCGGCCGTCACCGTCATCAGGCCGGTGAAGGCGGAGCTGTCGCCCGTGAGGTTCAGCGTGCCGCTGCCGGCCTTGGCCAGCGTGCCGACGCCGGTGATGACGTTCGCCACGGTCACGTCGGTCGTCTGGTCGAAGGTCAGCGACGCGTTGTTCTGCAGCTCGATATCGCCGTCGAGGCCGGAGGTCGCGTCGAGGAAGGTGAGCCGATTGGCCCCGCCAAGAAACTGCACGGCGCTGGCCTGCGTCAGACCATCCCCCGACCAGCCGCCGGATATCGTCCCGTCATTGATGAGGATGAGTCCGCTGCCGATGACACCCGCGCCGCCGGCGCCGTCGGCCCCGCTGAAATCGAGACCCGCATAATTGCCTGTCGCCACCGGGGCCGTGCCGCCGGCACCGCCGTCGCCGCCCGTGATGGAGCCATTATTGGTCAGCGTCACACCCGGCGCGGCGAAATACACGCCGATGCCACCATCGCCGCCGGCACCGGCGGCAAAGCCATTGACATAGGAGCTTCCGCCCGCACCGCCGTGGCCGCCGATAATCGTCATGGCCGTGCTGAAGTCCCCGCCACCAAGGATCAGCGCACCATAGCCGCCCGCACCGCCACCACCACCCGAGCCGAAAACGCCAACAGGCCCATCACCACCCCGGCCACCATTGCCACCAGACAGGTCGCCGCCAGTGAACACGCCACTGAAGCCATTGCCGTGATACCCGCCGCCGCCGCCGCCAGAACCGCCGCCACTAGACCCATTGACGGATACCGAGCTTTGGCCATCGCCCCCGTCGGGATGCCCAGCCGACCCTCCGGCGCCGCCCACCCCCGGCGAGGTGCCGGGGCCGCACACGCCACCGCATGGATCCCCATCCGCACCGGCTCCGCCGCCGGCGCCACCGCCGCCACCGCCATAATAGGTGGAACCGCCTTCCGCCCCCGCCTCGCCGGAATAACCCGCGCCACCTGCCGGCCCCGGAGCGATATAATAAACCCAGGCATTGTCGACGCGCATGCGCGCGCCCTTGCCGCCGCCCGCCCCGCCATCGGCCAGCGCCGGGCCGGCGCCGAGGAGACCGGTTCCGAACAGGCAGCCTCCGGAGAGAATGGTCGCGGCAAGCAGTGCCGCCGCGCCACGACGGACGATGGCTCGGCATGCGCCATCCACCGTGACAGAGCCTGCACCGACCGGGCCCGCGCCGAATGGGCCCATCCCGGCACGCTGCGACCTGCCAGCCGTCCGTCGCGGCGACGCGCTCCACGTCGGCGGCGGGTCGAGCCTGGTCTTTCCCTCCTCCAACACGCGCGCATAGGCGGCCCCTACGCGTTCCGGCGCACACGTTTCGCGGAACGGCCACTCCGGCGACGACTCGCGAGCGCGTCCGGCCAGAAATGCCTCGGCGTCGGCAAGCGAGGGGGTCAGCGGGTCGAGGAAGCAGGCCTGCCCGCGGAAAAGCTCGCGATGGACTGGAATATCCGACAGCAGCAGCGGCGCGCCGTGAAGCGCGGCTTCCGCCGCCGACATGTTGAAGCCCTCGAAATGCGACAGCGAGACGAAGGCCCGCGCCCGGCGATAAAGTCCATCCAGCCGGCGCCGGCTGACATAGCCGAGGTGGTGCACGCGCGATCGAGCCCCATCGGGCAGATCGGCAATGAGGCAAGCGATCCGCGCGCCACCATGACCGGTGATGACGAGTTCCAAGCCAGGATCGTTTGCAGCCAACTGCGCAAAGAAGGCGAGCAGACCGGCAAAGTTCTTGTGCGGATGATAATGGACCGACGCGAGGAGATAGGGTCGGCGTGCGACCGCCACGCTCCTCGTGCCGCCCGGCCCGACGTCGATCGGGTTGTAGATCACCCGATGCTGGCGTGGTTCGCCGATGGTGTCGAGGAACTGCGCGCGCGCCGCCTCGCTGATGAAGATGATCTCGTCTGCGTTTTCGCGGGTTTCCGCAAATGTGCGATGGAGCGCGGCAAGCCGTTCGTGGGAAAACAGCTCCGGCAGATAGGCGAACTGCACGTCGTGCAGCACATTGACGACACGCGGCCCGCCCGCCCGCGCATGGCCGGGTACCGGCGATTGGAAATTCGGGAAGAAGAAAGTCGCGTTGGGATAGAGCCTCGCCAACCGCTCGGCAACGAGGCGCTCACGGTGCAGGTACGGCATCGAAACATCGGTCAGGCCGAGACCACGTGCCACATCCCGCGCAGAAACCAGTCGATTTCCGTATTGCTGTTTCAGACTCTGGAAGAGAGTGCGCGAAAACTCCACCACGCCGCCGATGGCAGGGTAATCATGAACAATATCGAAATAGTATATGTCCGTGTCAGCGGCCGTATTCGAAGGTCGAACGCCTGACACCTTGGATTGAATCCGCCTCACGCTTCGCACCTTGGTTGCGTTGGCCCTATAGAGATTAAGCTACAATGGCCAGACCATAATTCAACCACGAATCGGCCATCATTCTTACGGCGTCGAACGATCGAAGTCCCAATATTGACTTGTCGGCCCGGCGTGCCGGCGAACCGAGAATTCCGTGTAGCTGCCGGTGCCTGTCGCGGATTGCGCCGGGCGCGGCCGACATCGCGCGGGGATGATCGTTCTTGGTCTTCGCGATGTGGATGGCTGGGCTTTGAGGTCCAGGCGCTTGCAGTGGACGGACAGTGCCGGCTACCGTCATTTGGTCAGCAGCGCCGGAAAGAACAGGGCAAGAGGCCGGCATCCCTTGCCGACGGACGTCGACCTGCCATCTCGCGCCGCATTTGCCGATAGCGGCCATCGCCCGACCATCGACTGCGACCCGTGAGTGAAGGATCGGCCTGCAATGGCTTTGAATGGTATCTGGGATACCCGATAAGCTATTGAGCTTAAACCGGTTTAGATGGTGGAGCCGAGGGGATTTGAACCCCTGACCTCTGCAGTGCGATTGCAGCGCTCTCCCAACTGAGCTACGGCCCCGTGCCTTCAGGCCGCGCCTTGTACGTTCGCCGCCCGCCCGCTGTCAAGGCAGCTTCCGGCCTCCGGGGGAACTGAGGTGTGAATCAGGGTTGCCGCGATGCAGCGACCCCATTAAGCATCTTGCAGCGTGGCTCTGCGCCGCGCGACAGGCCCCCGTTCCGAGGCTCGCGATGTACTCGCTTCTCTGGCTTTTCGACACGATCATTACTCTCTATGTCTGGATTCTCATCGCCTCGGCCATCCTGTCCTGGCTGGTGGCATTCAATGTCGTGAACCCGCACAATCAGGTCGTGCGCTCGGTCGGCGAATTCCTTTGGCGGGTCACCGAGCCGGTGCTGGCGCCGCTGCGCCGCATCCTGCCCAATCTCGGCGGCATCGACATTTCGCCGGTGGTCCTCATCATCGGCCTCTACTTCATCCGCAACCTCGTCTTCGAGATCGTGGCCGGCTCGTGAGCGCCAGCGAGGGCGTCAGCGCCTGGACGCTGACGCCTGACGGACTGGTCGTCACCGTGCGCGCGACCCCGCGCGGCGGGCGCGACGCGATCGACGGCATCGTGGAGCTCGGCGACGGCCGGCAGGCGGTGAAGGTGCGCGTGTCGGTGGCGGCAGAGGATGGCAAGGCCAATACGGCGCTCGCCCGGCTGCTGGCCAAGGCAGGCGGCGTCGCACCGTCGCGTGTCGAGCTGCTGTCGGGTGCAACCGGCCGGACCAAAAGCTTCAAGCTGAGCGGCAATGCTGCCGAGCTTGCCGAGCGGCTTCGTACGGTGATCGGCAAAGACTAGGCGGTTCAGCCGTTCCAGCCGAAGGCGAGCTTGTCGAGGCTGCGGCCGCCGAAGGTCTCGCTGGAGCGGGCGACGCCCATGCCACCCATCGACCGATAGAAGGCCAGCGCCGGCTCGTTCGCCGCCAGCGCCCAGACGGCCAGCCCGTCGAAGCCGACGCTCGCCAGTTCCTTGCGCGCATCGCCGAACAGCCGGCGGCCGAAGCCGAGCCCCTGATATTCCGGACGCAGATAGAGTTCGTAGATCTCGCCTTCATAGGGCAGGCCGCGCGCCCGGTTGCGGCCGAGATTGGCGTAGCCGGCCACAGCGTCGCCGAAGGTGAGCACGATGACGCGCGAACCGCGCTTGAGTGCGGTCTCCCACCAGGCCGGCCCGCGGCGCTGGATCATCTTCTCAAGTTCGCCGCCAGGAATGAGACCGCGATAAGCGGCCCGCCACGCCGTATCATGGATGTCGGCGATATTGGCAGCATCGGCCGGGCGAGCCCGGCGTGTCTCGACGAGAAGCGTGCTCATGACCTGATGGGAGCAAATGCGCTCCCCCGGATCAAGACCCTCGACGAGAAATGCACGATCGATTGAAGCCGGCGTGGCCGTTACGCCACGCCGAAATGGGCCTGACGTGACGTCAGACGCCTTCCGCTTCCTTGCGGCGCTCCTCACGCTTGCGCTCGTTCGGATCGAGGAAGCGCTTGCGGATGCGAATCGACTTCGGCGTCACCTCGACCAGCTCATCGTCCTGGATCCAGGCCAGCGAGCGCTCCAGCGTCATGCGGATCGGCGGGGTGAGGCGCACCGCCTCGTCCTTCGAAGTGGTGCGGATGTTGGTGAGCTTCTTGCCCTTGAGCACGTTCACCTCAAGGTCGTTCTCGCGGTTGTGCTCGCCGATGATCATGCCCTGATAGACCTTCCAGCCCGGCTCAATCATCATCGGGCCGCGGTCCTCGAGGTTCCACAGCGCATAGGCCACCGCCTCGCCAGCCTCGTTGGAGATCAGCACGCCGTTGCGGCGGCCGGGGATTTCGCCCCGGTGCGGCTGATAGGCGTGGAACAGCCGGTTCATGATCGCCGTGCCGCGCGTATCGGTCATCAGCTCGCCCTGATAGCCGATGAGGCCGCGGGTGGGAGCGTAGAACACAAGGCGCTGGCGGCTTCCGCCCGACGGCTTCATCTCCACCATCTCGGCGCGGCGCTCGCTCATCTTCTGCACGACGACACCGGAATATTCCTCGTCGACGTCGATCAGCACTTCCTCGATCGGCTCGAGAATCTCGCCGGTTTCCTCGTCCTTACTGAACACGACGCGCGGGCGCGACACGGCGATCTCGAAGCCTTCGCGGCGCATGGTCTCGATCAGAACGGCGAGCTGGAGTTCGCCGCGGCCGGAGACGAAGAACGAATCCTTGTCCGCGGCTTCCTCGATCTTCAGCGCGACATTGCCCTCGGCCTCGCGCAGCAGGCGGTCGCGGATGACGCGGCTGGTCACCTTGTCGCCCTCGGTGCCAGCCAGCGGCGAATCGTTGACGATGAAGGACATGGTGACGGTCGGCGGGTCGATCGGCTGGGCCTTGAGCGGGGCGTCCACGCTCAGGTCACAGAAGGTGTCGGCGACCGTGCCCTTGGAGAGGCCGGCAATGGCAACGATGTCGCCCTGCACACCTTCCTCGATCGGCTGGCGCTCGATGCCGCGGAAGGCGAGGATCTTGGAGACGCGGCCCTGCTCGACCAGCGAACCGTCCTGCGCCAGCACCTTGATCGACTGGTTCGGCTTGATCGAACCGGAGGTGATGCGCCCGGTGATCATGCGGCCGAGGAAGGGGTTGGCTTCCAGCAGCGTGCCGATCATGCGGAACGGGCCGTCATCCACGGTCGGCTCGGGAACATGCTTGAGCACGAGGTCGAACAGCGGCGCCATGCCCTCGTCCTGCGGACCTTCCGGAGAATGCGCCATCCAGCCATTGCGGCCCGAGCCGTAAAGGATCGGGAAGTCGAGCTGCTCGTCATTCGCGTCGAGCGCGGCGAACAGATCGAACACCTCGTTGATGACTTCCTGGGCGCGCGCGTCGGAACGGTCGACCTTGTTGATCGCGACGATCGGGCGCAGGCCCACCTTGAGCGCCTTGCCGACCACGAATTTGGTCTGCGGCATCGGACCCTCGGCGGCGTCGACCAGCACGATGGCGCCATCCACCATGTTGAGGATGCGCTCGACCTCGCCGCCGAAATCGGCGTGGCCGGGGGTGTCGACGATGTTGATCCGGGTATCCTTCCAGACCACCGAGGTGGCCTTGGCGAGGATGGTGATGCCGCGCTCCTTTTCCAGGTCGTTCGAATCCATCACACGCTCGGCGACGCGCTGGTTTTCACGATAGGAGCCGGACTGCTTGAGCAGCTCGTCCACCAGCGTGGTTTTGCCGTGGTCGACGTGGGCGATGATGGCGATGTTGCGCAGCTTCATAAATAAACACCAAAAAGCGAGCCCGAAGCCTTCCGGGCCCGCGTTGAATTTTGCGGCGCACTATACTGAGAAAGCCCGCATTGGCAATGACAGCGCGGCTTTTCGCGTTTCATGCCGTTCACCGGCCCGGCAATCAATGATCCTGCCGCATCTCCCACAGCCGCAGAATCTGCGGCCATTTCAAAATCGCGCCGTCCGGCGTGCGCAGCCAGGCGACCTCGCGATTGGATGGCGACTGGGTCATGGCGAAGGCGACGGCGTCGTCGACGCTGTCGAATTCATAGCTGTCGGGCCAGGCGCCGGGCGCGTCGACCGCGTGTGATGCCGGCCAGTATTGCAGCCGGACGGGCTCGTGATCAGGCGTCATGAACCTTGATCCTCCTCCTCGGGGCAAGAAGCACAGCCACAACCGCGCGCGAAAGCTCCCGCGCGAGGAAGCGACGGTTTGGATCAACGCCACGGGAGGGCGAAGGTTCCGCTTCGGAAAATACCGCTCCGCCACCGCACCGGACCTTGAAGCCGCGCGGCAGGGAGCCCAGTTTCAGAGGGGCAGGCCAGAGAGGGATGGAACCGATGATTCAGTCGAGCGGCAAGCCGATCGATCCGGCCAACTATACCGAGCGCGAGATCGACGAGAGCATCGAGGAGAGCTTCCCCGCCAGCGATCCGCCGGCCTTCAGCGGCACGACCGGCAACGAGCCCCCGCCGGCGGACAAGCAGGAAGTCGAACACACCGAGGCCGACATCGACGAGGCACTGGACGAGAGCTTCCCGGCCAGCGATCCGCCCTCCTTCACGCCGGTGACGGGAGTGAAGGAAGGCAGCTGATTCGCCTCACGCGGACGGCTTGCCCGCCCACGGCCCGAAGCGGGCCTCGGGTTGCGCGGCGCGCAGCATCATCATCTCGCCGACATTCTCCGGCGACAGCAGTCCGATCAGCTTGCCGGCCGCATCGACGACACCGACGAGCGGCGCACCGCTCTCGGTGATGATCTTGAGCGCGCGGTCCAGCGGGGTTCGCGCGCCGACGGTGGGCACCTCGCCCTGCATCGCCTCTATCACCGAGGAGGCCGGCCCCTTGGCCTGAAGCGCGTGGATCATGGCGTCGCGCGTCAGCACGCCGCGCAGATGGCCAGCGCCGTCGACGATAGGGAATTCCTTCTGCGTGGTGCGGATCAACGCCTCGGCGGCGTCGCCCACGCTGGCCTGCGGCCCCAGCACCTCGAACTGGGTGATCATCGCGTCCTGCACCAGGAGCCCCTGCGCCGCCTGCTTCATCTGCACCTGCCCCGCCTCGCCCGAGGCGGCGAGGAAGACGAAGACGGCGATGATGATCAGCATGGGATTGCCGAAGATGCCGAGCAGGCCGAGGCCGATGGCGAGCGCCTGACCGATGGAGGCAGCGGTCTGCGTCGCCTGCGCATGGCCGAGCTTCATCGCCAGCAGCGCGCGCAGCACCCGTCCACCGTCCATCGGGAAGGCGGGGATCATGTTGAACACGACGAGGAAGATGTTAGCGGCGGCAAGCTTGGCCAGAAGGCTCACCTGCGGATTCTCGATGCTCTCGATGTGCTCCATGCCGATATTGCCGCCGAGGAACAGCAGCAGCACGCCGGCAATGACGACGTTCACCGCCGGTCCGGCCAGCGCGACGATGAGTTCCTCCGACGGCTTCTCGGGAATGCGCTCCAGCCGCGCGATGCCGCCGAAAGGCCAGAGTGTCACTTCCGGCGTCTTCACGCCGTAGCGCCGCGCCGCGAAGATGTGGCCGAACTCGTGCAGCAGCACGCACAGGAACAGCAGCGCCACAAAGGCCACGCCCTCCCACGCCGCGCCGGCCCCGCCCCGCTGGTAATAGGCCGCCCAGATCCAGATCAGGAACAGCAGGAAGGTGACGTGGATGCGCACGGCCGTGCCATAGACATAGCCGACGGTAAGCGACCAGGGCATGGAATTCTCCTTCAGGCGGGCCGAGGTACCCGGCAACGCCAGCATAGCCATGCCGCGCGACGGCGGCATCCTTTTCGCCCGCCTTCGCCGACGATTTCGGAACTGCCCCACCGCTGGGAGTGTTGCCCCTCCAGCAGAGGGAGGCTCCCATGAGCGACGACAGGACGACCCGCGAGGCCATCGACAAGGTGTGGTCGATGATGGACGACATCCGCATCTGCATGCTGGTGACGCGCGAGGGCGAGACGCTGCGCGGGCGGCCGATGGATGCCCACCCCTCCCGCGAAGAGGGCTGCATCTGGTTCCTCTCCGACCGCCGCGGCCACAAGGACGAGGAATTGCAGCGCGATCCGCAGGCGGTGCTGACCTTCGCCCATCCGGGCCGGAACGACTATCTCTCGGTCTCCGGCGAAGCCGAGGTCTCTGGCGACCGCAGCAAGATCGACGAACTCTGGACCGACATGAACAAGGCGTTCTGGCCGAACGGCAGCAACGATCCGAACATCTGCGTCGTACGCTTCCTGCCGGATCGCGCGGAATACTGGGACGGCCCGTCGAGCTCGATCGGCGTCGCGCTGAAGATGATGGCGGCACGGCTCGCCGGCACGCCGACCGACCTTGGCGAGAACCGCAAGGTGCCGCTGGACTGAACCCCCTCTCCCGGCCCGGCGGAGCCGCACGCGAGGCGCCGAGCCGGGACCCGGCGCAAGACTCGCAGGAGGTCCGCATAGCTGATTGCGTCGCTGCGCGGATTTTCTCCTAAATCGCGGATTGGCATGGCGCGACCTGTCCGGAAAACAGAGAAAGCGACGTGGAATCCGAGCCAAGATTTCTCTTGATAGTAAGTTTACCTTATAATATGTCATACATATCATGACAGAGGTTCCTCTCGGCTTTCTTCTCGTCGATGCCGCCCGGCTCTACCGCGCGCGCCTCGACCGTGCCTTCGAGCAGGCGGGCCTCGGGCTCACCGCCGGCGAAGCCCGCACCCTCGCCCATGTCAGCATCAATCCGGGCCTCCGGCAGGGCGTTCTGGCCGAGCGCATGAATATCGAGCCGATGACCATGGTGGGTTATCTCGACCGGCTGGAGAGCCAGCGGCTGATCGCGCGTGACCCTGATGCCACCGACCGGCGCGCCAAGATCGTCCGGCTCACCGAAATGGCGGCGCCGCTGCTGGAGAAAGTCCTGGCCGTGGCGGCCACCGCTCGCGAGGAAGCGCTCGCTGGCCTCGCCCCCGACCAGCGCGATGCGCTGCGGACCGCGCTGGAACAGGTGCGCGCCAACCTGAGCCCGCCAAGCCGGAGCCCCGAGGCATGAAGCCCGTCATGACCGAAATGCGCACTGCGGTGATCGGGGCACTGCTCATCGTGCTCGGCCCCTTGAGCATGTCGCTCTACACCCCCGCCATGCCCGAGCTGGTGCAGGCCTTCGGCACCACCGCCTCGACGATGAAGCTGACGCTGAGCGTCTATTTCGGCGGCTTCGCCATCGCACAGCTCATCTGCGGCCCGCTGTCCGACGCCTATGGCAGGCGGCCGGCGGCGATCGGCTTCTTCTCGCTCTATGTGGCGGGTAGCCTCATCGCCGCCAGCGCGCCGGATGTGACCTGGCTCATCGTCGGCCGCGGACTGCAGGGCATCGGCGTCGCGGCCGGGCCGGCGATCTCGCGCGCCATCGTGCGTGACCAGTTCACCGGGCAGACCTCGGCCCGCATCCTCAATCTCATCGGCACCATGCTGGGCATCGGCCCGGCCATTGCCCCCACCCTTGGCGGGGCGATCCTCAGCGCCTTCGGCTGGCCGCCGATCTTCTACGTCATGGTGCTGTACGGGGTCGCGGCGCTCGGCCTCATCCTGCTCGCCGTGCCGGAAACCAATCCACACCCCGATCCGGCGCAGGCGCGTCCCGGGCGTATCCTGCGCAACTACGCGGCGCTGCTGTCCGATGCCGGCTTCATGCGGGCGAGCCTGCTGATCGGCTTCTCGGTCGGCGGCATCTACACGCTCGGTGCCATCCTGCCCTTCGTGCTGATCGACGTCGTCGGCCTCACGCCGACGCAGTTCGGCCTCGCCATGGTCTGCCAGACCGGCTCCTTCATGCTGGGCACGGTCATCGCCGGCCAGGCGATGAAATGGGTGGATGCCAACTGCCTCATCCCGGCGGGACTGGCGATCGTGCTGGGCGCGGGCGCCGCCATGGCGGTGATGCCGTGGTTGCTGCCCTATTCCTTCCTAACTGTGATGGGGCCGGTCGCGGTGTGGGCCTGCGGCATGGCGCTGGTCATGCCGGGCGGAACCACCTCGGCGCTGTCCGGCTCGCCGGCCGTCGCCGGCTCGGCGGCGGCCCTGATGGGCTGCTTGCAGATCGGCGGCGGCTTTGCCGGCACGGCGGTGGCGAGCCTGTTTCACGCCCCCACGACCGCGCTCGGCATGGTGCTGCCGGGCATGGCCGTGCTCGCCTTGCTCTCGGTCGTCCTGCTCAAGCCGAAGACCCGTACCGTGGCAAATGTGTCGATCGACGAGACTGACCTCGAGATCGCCGCCGATCCGGCCGGCGTGATCGGTGCCGCCGGCGACGAGATCGAACTCGACCTGTTCCGCAAGAAGTCGGCCTGAGCGCTCACTCCCCCGCAAAAGCAAAAAGCCGGCGAGCCATGCCCGCCGGCTTTTTAAATGTGCGGCAGAACGCGGCGAGGCTCAGCGGCCGACCTTGCGGTCGCGGTTCGCCAGCGTGCGCAGGCGCAGCGCGTTCAGCTTGATGAAGCCGGCGGCGTCGCGGTGGTCATAGGCGACCGCGCCTTCCTCAAAGGTGACGAGGTCCTGGTTGTACAGCGAGTACGGGCTCTCGCGGCCGACCACCGTGACGTTGCCCTTATAGAGCTTCAGCCGGACACGGCCGGTGACCAGTTCCTGGCTCTTGTCGATCAGCACCTGGAGCATCTCGCGCTCGGGCGAGAACCAGAAGCCGTTATAGATCAGCTCGGAATAGCGCGGCATCAGCTCGTCCTTGAGATGCGCCGCGCCACGATCGAGTGTGATGCTCTCGATGCCGCGATGCGCCGCGATCAGGATGGTGCCGCCGGGGGTCTCGTAGACGCCGCGCGATTTCATGCCGACGAAGCGGTTCTCCACAAGGTCGAGCCGGCCGATGCCGTTCTCCTTGCCGAGCGCGTTGAGCCGGGTCAGCAGGCTGGCCGGGGACAGCGCCTCGCCGTCGATGGCGACCGCGTCGCCCTTCTCGAAGTCGATGGTGATGTAGGTCGCCTTATCCGGCGCGTCTTCCGGCGCGATGGTCCGCATATAGACCATCTCGGGCGCTTCGACAGACGGGTCTTCCAGCACCTTCCCTTCGGAGGAGGAGTGCAGCAGGTTCGCGTCGACCGAGAACGGCGCCTCGCCGCGCTTGTCCTTGGCGATCGGGATCTGGTGGCTTTCGGCGAAGGCGATCAGCTGCTCGCGCGAGCGCAGGTCCCATTCGCGCCACGGCGCGATGATCTTGATCTCCGGCTCAAGCGCGTAATAGCTCAGCTCGAAGCGCACCTGATCGTTGCCCTTGCCGGTCGCACCATGCGAGACGGCATCACCGCCGACCTTGCGGGCGATCTCGATCTGCTTCTTGGCGATCAGCGGGCGGGCGATCGAGGTGCCGAGCAGGTACTGGCCCTCATAGAGCGCGTTGGCCCGGAACATCGGGAACACGTAGTCGCGCACGAATTCCTCGCGCACATCCTCGATGAAGATGTGCTCGGGCTTGATGCCGAGCATTTCGGCCTTCTTGCGCGCCGGCTCCAGCTCCTCGCCCTGGCCGAGATCGGCGGTGAAGGTCACCACCTCGCAGCCATAAGTGGTCTGCAGCCACTTCAGGATCACCGAGGTGTCGAGACCACCGGAATAGGCGAGGACCACGCGCTTGACGTCAGCCATGTCGAAGAGTTCCGCACGAAGGAGGCATCGGGACCGGCGGGAACCGCCGGAAAACGGCGCGGACTATAGGCATGGCGCGCTCCGGTGCAAGTATGCACATACGTATGTGCTAACTCGCACCTGCCGGCGGAGGCGGCGGCCCCTGCAAAGGGACAGGCGCGGATGGCGATGCGGGCATGGGCGGCGCAGAAACCGGAGGCACGGGCAGCGTGCGGCCGAGCGGCTTCCAGAAGCCCGCGCTCCAGCCCGCGACGAGCCAGTAGACCAGCCCGCCGGCAAGGCCCGCGCCCAGCACATAGGCCGTCGCGTCGTCGAACGGCACCGGCGCGTCGGGATAGGGCGGAAACAGCTGCGCGGCAATCCAGGCGGATATCGCGCCATTCGCCGTGTGGAAGATCCAGGAACGGACCGCGAAGGCTTCGGCGAACAGGATGCCGATGGCGGCGATGGCCCACATCACCAGCACGATGGCCATCAGCACGAAGGCCGCCGCCGCCAGCGTGTCGAACAGCGCGATCGCCTGCACCTCGTCATTGCCGGCCAGCAGGTCACCCAGCCGCCAATAGCCGAACATCACGACCGCCATGGTCGCGATCATGCCGGCGACGACGCCGAGCGGCACCAGGAGAAGGCGGATGAGAAGGCGCAGCAGATTGTCCATCCCGCACTATTCCGCCGCCGCCGCCATGGCACGCAAAGCGAGGCGCTCGCGGGCGGAGAGCTTCTCGGTCTCGCTCTTGAGCTGGCCGCAGGCGGCGAGGATGTCGCGCCCGCGCGGCGTGCGCACCGGGCTGGAATAGCCAGCGCGGAACACGATGTCGGAGAACTGCTCGATGGTCTCCCAGTCCGAGCACTCATATTTCGTGCCCGGCCACGGGTTGAACGGGATCAGGTTGATCTTGGCGGGGATGCCGGCCAGCAGCTTCACCAGTGCCTTGGCGTCGGCTGGCGAGTCGTTCACGCCCTTGAGCATGACGTACTCGAAGGTGATGCGCTTGGCATTCGAGGCCGCGGGATAATTGCGGCAGGCGTCCAGCAGCTCTTTCAGCGGGTACTTCTTGTTGATCGGCACCAGCACGTCGCGCAGTTCGTCGCGCACGGCGTGCAGCGAGATGGCGAGCATCGGACCGACCTCGCGCCCCAGCTTCTCAATCTCCGGCACCACGCCCGAGGTGGAGACGGTGATGCGGCGTTTGCCGATGCCGAGCCCTTCGCCGTCCGCCAGCACCTCAATCGCCTTGGCCACCGAGTCATAGGCATAGAGCGGCTCGCCCATGCCCATGAAGACGATGTTGGTGACGAGCCGATCGCCCTCGGTCGGCAGTCCGGGCCCGACGGCACGCTCCATGCCGGGATAATCACCGAGCCGGTCGCGCGCCACCATCACCTGCGCGACGATCTCGGCCGCCGTGAGGTTGCGCACAAGGCGCTGCGTGCCGGTATGGCAGAACGAGCAGTTCAGCGTGCAGCCGACCTGAGAGGAGACGCACAGCGTGCCGCGGTCGCTCTCGGGAATATAGACCATCTCGACATCATGCGGCTTGTCACCGGCAATGTCGGGCGGCAGGCGCAGCAGCCATTTGCGCGTGCCGTCATTGGAGACCTGCTCGACCACCACTTCCGGCCGGGCCAGCGTGAAGACTTCTTCCAGCTTGGCGCGCAGGCCCTTGCCGACATTGGTCATGTCGTCGAAGGAGGTGACGCCGCGCAGATAGATCCAGTGCCAGAGCTGGGCGACGCGCATGCGCTGCTCGCGCTCGCTCACGCCGATCTCGGCGAGCGCCTGCGCAAGGCCGGCGCGGTCGAGGCCGGCAAGCGAGCGCTTCGTCGCGCCGCGAGCTTCGGCGAGGGCACGAGTCTCGACGGAAACTTGCGCCCCGGCGGCGGAAGCCGCTGTGGTATCGATCAGGTTCATCGCTTTATCGAAAATGTGTGTTTGCGCGCCTCATAGCACAGTGCGGCGGGCGTGGCGAATAGGGCCGGCATTCACGAACCCGTCGCCTAGGGTGTCCCCGCCGCCGGCGGGCTGCCCGGCTTCAGCGGCACCCAGATGTCGATGACGAGATCGTCCTGCGAAGTGGTGCGCGGGTCGGAGCGATATTCCTCGACATAGAGGTCCTCCGCCTCCAGGTCCTTGGCATCGAGCAGGTTGGCGATCTGCTCATAGGTCGGGTCCATCGCGTCATAGGGCCCGCGATGGGTGAAGCGCAACGCCTTGCCGGCGGGCGAGGCGGACAACTGCACGTCGTTCTGCGGCTTTTCCATCGTGGCGCCCTCGAACGGCACCGCCGCCTCGAAGGTGAAGCCGTAATCGTCGGTCGAGGTGTAGATCACGAAGGAGGCGCCGTGCGGCTTCAGCTTCAGCCGCGCCATCTCGGCATCGACCTCCTTCAATGTCGCGACGATGGTGGTGAAAGCATCATCCCAATTGGCCTTGCCCGCCTTCATCAGCACCGGCACCGGCTTCATCTGCGCCGCATCGCCGAAGCCGTCCGGCCGCTTCATCGGATCGTCCTCCGGGGCGACGGCCTGCGTGTCGACGCCTTTCGGGTCCACCACGGGCGGCGCGACCATGCTGTCGTCGTCGAGCGGGTTGTCCGCCTCGGTCGAGGGGGATGGAGCCGCCCCCGGCGCGGCAGGCTGTGACGGAACGGGAGGCGGCGCCGCGTCCTGCGCCAGTGCGAGAGGCGACGCCACCAGTGTGCCGGTCAGGGCAAGCAACAGGGCGAACCGGCGCAGCACGTCATGGGCGGGCAGAATCTGAAAACGCATCGGATCACCGGGTAAAGCGCGAACGCGCCTCACTCTTAGCATCGCCGCAGCGCGCTCGCGACGGCACACGGCGCGGACGAGCATGCTCTCGTGCAATCGTGGCAGTGCGACGACACGTCGAGCCGCGAGCACGGCCGCGCTCCTTTGACACTGGTCATTTGCGCCCCGCTTCGCCATATAGGGGGCAGCAAGCTCACCCGGTCCCACACATCTCGTCTCGCCATGGCAGCGCTGGAAAACCGCCCCTTCGTGAAGATGAACGGCCTCGGCAACGAGATCGTCGTGCTGGATCTGCGCGACGCGCCGCTCATGGTCCCGCCGGAGGAAGCGCGGGCGCTTGCACGCCCCGAGGTGCTGCCCTTCGACCAGATCATGGCGCTCTATCCGCCGAAGACCGAGGGTACGAGCGCCTTTGTGCGCATCATCAATGCCGACGGCTCGGAATCGGGTGCCTGCGGCAATGGCACGCGCTGCATCGCACTCTACGAGGCTGGCCGCACCGGCCGCGACCACCTGGTATTCGAGAGCGTCGCCGGCCTGCTGGACTGCCGCATCGCCGGCGAGGCGATCACCGCCGATATGGGTATGCCGCATTTCGGCTGGCACGACATTCCGCTGGCCGGCCCGGTCGCGGACACGCGCGCCATCGAATTGCAGGCCGGTCCCGCCGATGCCCCGGTGCTGCGCGGCCCGGCGGTGGTGAATGTCGGCAATCCGCACGCCATCTTCTGGGTCGACGACATCGACGCGGTAGACCTCGCCCATTACGGACCGGAGCTGGAACACCACCCGATCTTCCCCGAGCGGGCGAACATCTCGCTCGCCCAGTTCGTTGGCCCGGATCATATCAGGCTCAAGGTGTGGGAACGCGGCGTCGGCCTCACGCGCGCCTGCGGCTCGGCGGCCTGCGCCGCCGCGGTGGCGGCCGCCCGCCTCGGCCTCGCCGGCCGGCGCGTCACCATCACCCTGCCGGGCGGCGATCTGGTGATCGACTGGCGCGAGAGCGACGACCATATCCTGATGACCGGCCCGGCCGAGTTCGAGTTCGACGGCCGGCTCAGCGCTGCCATGCTCGCCGCCAATAACCTCGACGCCCCCGCTGGCGCCGCCTGACATGCCGCTCGACGTCGTCACCTTCGGCTGCCGCCTCAACGCGCTGGATTCCGCCACCGTGAAGGCGCTGGCCGGCGCGGCGGGGCTGGAGCGCACCGTGGTGGTCAACACCTGCGCCGTCACCGGCGAAGCGGTGAAGCAGGCGCGCCAGGCGATCCGCCGGCTGAAGCGGGAAGACCCCGCCCGCCGCATCATCGTGACCGGCTGCGCCGCGCAGACCGAGCCCGCGACCTTCGCCGCCATGGACGAAGTCGAACGCGTGCTCGGCAACGAGGAGAAGATGTCGCCCGCGAGTTGGGCCGCGACGCGCCAGGCTCTGGATTTTGGCCTCGGCGCCGAGGAAAAGGCCGTCGTCGGCGACATCATGCGCGTGCGCGAGACCGCGGCGCATCTTCTGGATGGCGCGGCGGAGGGCATTGACGGGCACACCCGCGCCTTCGTGCAGGTGCAGAATGGCTGCGACCATCGCTGTACCTTCTGCATCATCCCCTATGGGCGCGGCAATTCCCGCTCGGTGCCGATGGGCGCCGTAGTCGCGCGGGTTCGCCAGCTGGTCGAGGACGGGTTCGGCGAGGTGGTGCTGACCGGCGTCGATCTCACCTCCTATGGCGCCGACCTGCCGGGCACGCCCCGGCTCGGCGCGCTAGTGCGCAATCTGCTGCGCCATGTGCCGGAACTTCGCCGGTTGCGGCTCTCCTCCATCGATTCGATCGAGGTCGACGACGATCTCATGCGCGCCATCGCCGAGGAGGAGCGGCTGATGCCGCATCTGCACCTCTCCTTGCAGGCGGGCGACGATCTCATCCTCAAGCGGATGAAGCGCCGGCACTCGCGGCTTCAGGCTATCGATTTCTGCCGCGAGGTCCGCCGCCGTCGCCCCGACATGGTGTTCGGCGCCGACATCATCGCCGGCTTCCCGACCGAGACCGAAGCGCATTTCCGCGCCTCGCTCGACCTCGTCGATGCCTGCGGGCTGACGCATCTGCACGTCTTCCCATTCTCGCCGCGTCCGGGGACGCCGGCCGCGCGCATGCCGCAGCTCGGGCCCGAGACCATCCGCGCCCGCGCCCGACGGCTGCGCGAAAAGGGCGAAGCGGCCCTTCAGCGGCACCTCGCTACTGAGGTCGGGGCCGAGCGCGAGGTTCTCGCCGAGCGCGGCGGCATCGCCCGCACCAAAGGCTTCACTCCGGTCCGGCTGGCGCGCCCGCTCGTGCCCGGCACCTTCGCCCATATACGTGTCGCGGGCCATGACGGCACGCGGCTGATTGCAGCGTGACCCTGATGAACGACACACCGAGCGAGCGCACCGGCTTCTGGAAGCGCCTGACCAAGGGCCTGACCCGCACCGCGTCGGAACTGTCGACCGGCATCACCGATCTGTTCACCAAGCGCCAGCTCGACGCCGCCACCATCGAGGATTTCGAGGACGTACTCATCCGCGCCGATCTCGGCGTCGAGAATGCCGCGCGCATCGCCGAAATCCTGAGCCTCGGGCTCTATGACCGCAAGATCAGCCCGGAGGAGGTGCGCGCCTCCGTCGCCCACGAGATCGAGGCGGTGCTAAAGCCGGTGGCGCGGCCGCTGGTGTTCGATCCCGCGGTGAAGCCCTTCGTGCTGCTGATGGTCGGCGTCAACGGCTCGGGCAAGACTACCACCATCGGCAAGCTCGCCTCGACCCTGCGCGCGCAAGGCAAGAAAGTCGTGCTCGCGGCCGGCGACACGTTTCGCGCCGCGGCCATCGAGCAGCTGAAGGTGTGGGCGGACCGTACCGGCGCCGCACTGGTCGCCCGCGCGCCCGGCGCCGATGCCGCCGGCGTCGCCTTCGATGCCGTGCAGAAAGCGCGCGACGAGGGCGCCGACGTTGTCATCATCGACACTGCCGGCCGGTTGCAGAACCGCACCGAGCTGATGGCCGAGCTGGAGAAGATCGTCCGCGTCATCAAGAAGCAGGAGCCGAGCGCGCCGCATGCCGTGGTGCTGACGCTCGACGCCACAGTCGGCCAGAATGCGCTGTCGCAGGTCGAGGTGTTCAAGCGGGTGGCGGGCGTCACCGGCCTCGTCATGACCAAGCTCGACGGCACGGCGCGCGGCGGCATTCTCGTCGCCATCGCCGCCAAGCACGGCCTGCCTATCCACCTCATCGGCGTCGGCGAGGGCATTGACGATCTGGAGCCCTTCGAGGCCCGCGATTTCGCCCGCGCCATCGTCGGACTTCAGGACTGAGGTCGACGGCGCCGACGGCGGCGCGCTCCGTAAAGCATGCGGGGAGGAACGGCTTGCAATTCCGCCATAGCTGGAACCTAGCTTTGGCGGGTGCAGTCCAGTTCGGGAGTTGAGTCATGGAAAAGCACGAGCCATCGCTGGAGGAAGCCAGGTCCGGCGACGAGATCGCGCCGACGCAGGCGGCCGACAGCCCGGCGGTCGCACATCATGCCGGCCCCCGCCCCGCCGCACCGCACCGCGCCAAGGGGCCGCCGCAGGAGCCCGAGGCCTTCCGCCGCTGGATCGACATCGAGCGGCTCAAGGTCGACATGCGCCGGCTGGATGTCGAGACCAAGCGAATGGAAATCGAGGCGCAGCGCCCGTCGGCACCGGCCGCGCCCGCGCCGCGTGCCACCCATCCACTGCTGGCGGCCGTGCTCGGCGCTGTCGCCGCGCTGCTGATCGTGCTGCCCGGGTTCGGCCTCTACCAGGTGCTTTCGCTGCGAGCCGAACTCGGCACGCTGCGCACGCAGATCGAGGAGTTGCGCGGCGCCGTCGCCGCTGTCGACGACAAGGCCGCGATCGCCGCGGAGGCCGCTTCCGGGCCGGCCCGCGTCGCCGCCCTGCCGCAGAGCGAGACCGCCCCGCCCGCCGCCTCCGCCCCGATAGCGCCGACGTCCGTCGCGACGGTACCTGTCGCCCCCACGCCGGCGGCGAGCGAGCCGCCATCGGCGGCAGCCGCACCGGCCGCCGCACCCGAGCCGCCCGCCAAGCCCGCTGGTCTCGGTGCCGGCTACATTGTGCGCATGTTCGCCCCCACGGGCAGCGTGCCGGCCGCGAAGGTGGAGCAGTTCACCGGCATATTGAAGTCGGCGGGCTTCGAGGTGCTGGTGTCGGACGCGGGCGTGTCGAACCCGACCAGCAACACGCTGTCCTACAACGCCGCCAGCGCCGACGTCGCCAACAAGCTGGCGACGCTGGTACAGAACAAGCGGCCCGCACTCGACCTGGAACTGCGGACCTCGCCCTCGATCCCCGACAGCGCCAAGCAGATCCTCATCCTCAACATGACCGAGGACGCGCTGCGCTGAGCGACGCCGGCGCTCACGCCGCCACGCGCACCTTCTCGCTGGCGGCGCGGATGGCGGAAATGTTGCCGCGATAGGCTTCGCGCCCGCCCTTGAACACCGCCGAGCCGGCGACCAGCACATCGGCGCCGGCGGCGGCGCAGAGCGCGCCGGTCTCCGGGTTCACCCCGCCGTCGATCTCGATATGAATCGGCCGGCCGGCGATCATTGCGCGCAGGCGGTGCACCTTGGGCAGCACGTCGGCGATGAAGGCCTGCCCGCCAAAGCCGGGATTGACCGTCATCGGCAGGATCAGATCGACCTTGTCCAGCACATAGGCGACGGCGCTCTCCGGCGTCGCCGGATTCAGCGCCACGCCGGCCTTCTTGCCGAGCGAGCGAATCAGCTGGAGGCAGCGGTCGAGATGGTGCGTCGCCTCGGCCTGCACGGTGATCACATCCGCCCCCGCCTTGGCGAAGGCCTCGATATAGGGCTCCACCGGCTCGATCATCAGATGCACGTCGAACACCTTGTCGGTGCAGGGGCGGATCGCCCTGATGACATCCGGCCCGAAGGTGATGTTCGGCACGAAATGCCCATCCATCACGTCGAGATGGATCCAGTCGGCGCCGGCGGCCACCACATCGCGCACCTCCTCGCCGAGGCGGGAGAAATCGGAGGCGAGCATGGAAGGGGCGATGAGCACCATGGAAATCTCCTTATACATCGCGCGAACTGAAGCGCCGCCCCCTCTCCCCTATGGGGAGGGGAAGATTCAGCGCCGTTCGATCACTTGAGCGGCGGATAGCTGTCGATGCCGCCGGAGAACACCCGGCTGGAGAGAATGTCCTCGGCCTCGATGGTCACGAGGTCCTTCGCCGTCACCGGCCGCTCGCTGGCGAACAACCGATTGGCCTGGCGCAGCCGGGCGCGGTCGAGCGCATTGCGGATCGAGCGGCCATTGGCGAAATGCGGTTGAGCCATACGCAGCTCGACATAGCGGTGGAACGCCTCCGCCGCCGCCGGGCTGAGCGCATAGTTCATGTCGCCGAGGATGCGCCCGCCGATCCCTTCCAGTTCCTCGCCGGAATAGTCGGGGAAGTCGATATGGTGGGCGACCCGCGAGCGGAAGCCGGGATTGGCGGTGAAGAAGCGCTCCATCCGGTCGGCATAGCCGGCGAGGATGACGACGAGATCGTCGCGCTGGTTCTCCATCACCTGCAAGAGGATCTCGATCGCCTCCTGCCCATAGTCGCGCTCGTTCTCCGGCCGGTAGAGATAATAGGCCTCGTCGATGAACAGCACCCCGCCCATGGCGCGCTTGAGCACTTCCTTGGTCTTGGGGGCGGTGTGGCCGATATACTGGCCGACCAGATCGTCGCGGGTGACGGTGACCAGATGGCCTTTGCGGACATAGCCGAGCCGGTGGAGGATCGCCGCCATGCGCAGCGCGACGGTGGTCTTGCCCGTCCCCGGATTGCCGGTGAAGCTCATATGCAGGGTCGGGCTCACCGCCTGCAGACCGAAGCGGGAGCGAGCACGGTCGACCAGCAGCAGCGCGCCGATCTCGCGCAGCCGCTGCTTCACCGGCCCGAGGCCGACGAGATCGGCGTCGAGTTCCTGCAGGATGCCGGCGAGCCCGCTCTCAGTGAACTCGGCGCGCAGGTCGATCGCCTCGGGCACCGGCTCAGTGGCGGCAACAGGCGGGCTGTCGATGACGGCGTCCATGGCAATGGCTCCCGCTCGCATGGAAGGAAAGGGGGACCGACTCCGGGCGCGGCATTCCAGAGTCGGTCCCTCGCGGCCGGGGAGGAAACCGAGCGGCCGCGATAGTTCCGTCGGGGGAGTAAGGGGAGACCGACGGATTTCAGCAGCGTTTTCGAGCGGGGCGGATACCGTCCCGGCAGGAGAAAACGCGGAAGGCGAGGCTAGTAGCGCGCACCCTCCGGGCGGTTCGCCGCATAGGCGCGCGTGGTGTAGCGGATGGCGCGACCGTCGACTTCCTGGCGCTCCAGCGCGAAGCCGGGCTCCTCGGCCGGACGGTCGGCGATGAAGGACAGGCGCAGCGATTCCCAGCCATGGGTGGGATCGAAGGCGCTGACACGGATGTAGTGTCGGCCCTTATAGGCCTTGCGGCACTCGTTCAGCTCGAACATGACGCCGGCGGCGTCCTTCACGTCGAACATCGGCATGCCCCACATCTCCCAATAGGTATTGCGAGGGTGCGGGTCGTCGGTGAACTCGATGTTCACCGCCCAGCCCTTGTCGATGCAGTACTGCACCTGCTTGGCGATCTGCGGATCGGTGAGGTCGGGCAAGAAGGAGAAGGCTCCCTGGGTGATGCGCATGGTGGTGTCTCGCTCTCGTCATCCCGGACGGCCACAGGCCGGGCCGGGATCGGATTCAGGAAGGGAGCGCCCTTGCGGCTTGCGATCCCGGATCACGCCTTTGGCATGTCCGGGATGACGCTCCCGAACGAAGTCATTCCGCCGCGGTCGCCTGCGGCACGAAGTCGGGCGTGTCGGTGGAGGTGTAGTTGAAGGTGACGTCCTTCCACGTCTCCAGTGCCTGCTTCAGCGGCAGGCAGTGGCGCGCGGCCTCCTTCAGGATCTCCGGCCCCTCGTGCAGGATCTCGCGGCCCTCGTTGCGGGCGAGGATCATCGCCTCCAGCGCGACGCGGTTGGCGGTGGCGCCGGCCTGGATGCCCATGGGGTGGCCGATGGTGCCGCCGCCGAACTGCAGCACCACATCCTCGCCGAGCAGGTCAATGAGCTGGTGCATCTGGCCGGCATGAATGCCGCCGGAAGCCACCGGCATCAGCTTGCGGGTCGAAGCCCAGGGCTGGTCGAAGAACACGCCATGGGCGAGGTTCGTCGGCACGAAGTCCTCGCGGCAGATGTCGTAATAGCCCTTGGTGGTGTGGGGGTCGCCTTCCAGCTTGCCGACCACCGTGCCGGCATGGATGTGGTCGACGCCGGCGAGGCGCATCCACTTGGCGATGACGCGGAACGACACGCCATGGCTCTTCTGCCGGGTATAGGTGGAGTGGCCGGCGCGGTGCAGATGCAGGATCATGTCGTTGCGCCGCGCCCACTTCGCCATGGACTGGATCGCGGTGTAGCCGATCACCAGGTCGATCATGACGATGTTCGAGCCGAGGCTCTTGGCGAAGTCGGCGCGCTCGTACATGTCCTCCATCGTGCTGGCGGTCACGTTGAGGTAGGTGCCCTTGATCTCGCCGGTGGACGCCTGCGCCTTGTTCACCGCCTCCATGCAATAGAGGAAACGCTCGCGCCAGTGCATGAAGGGCTGCGAGTTGATATTCTCGTCGTCCTTGGTGAAGTCCAGCCCGCCCTTCAGAGCCTCATAGACCACGCGGCCATAATTGCGGCCGGACAGGCCAAGCTTGGGCTTCACCGTGGCGCCGAGCAGCGGACGGCCGAACTTGTCAAGTCGCTCGCGCTCCACCACGATGCCGGTGGCCGGGCCGTCGAAGGTCTTCACATAGGCGACCGGCAGGCGCATGTCCTCGAGGCGCAGCGCCTTGAGCGGCTTGAAGCCGAACACATTGCCGATGATCGAGGCCGACAGGTTGGAGATCGAGCCGTTCTCGAACAGATCGAGGTCGTAGGCGATGTAGGCGAACCACTGGCCGGGCGAATTCGGCACCGGATCGACCCGGTAGCACTTGGCGCGGTACTTGTCGTGCGCCGTCAGGCGGTCGGTCCACACCACGGTCCAAGTCGCCGTCGAGCTTTCGCCGGCCACCGCCGCGGAGGCCTCGATCGGGTCGACGCCGTCTTGCGGGGTGACGCGGAACAGGGCGATGACGTCGGTGTCCTTCGGCTCGTAATCGGGCTCCCAATAGCCCATCTTGCGGTATTCCATCACGCCGGCGCTGTAGCGGCTGCGCGGCTTCTCGGTGGAGACGGTCTTGTCGATCGCGTTCATCGATCTCACTCCTGTGGCGTGCCCGTCGGCGCCGTGCGTCGGCACGCTCCGGACTGTTCCCTTGATGTGTTTCCCGCCGGAGGCGGGTTCGTTCATTCCGCCGCGACCCTTGCGCCGCCGATCACCGGATCGAGCACACCCGAGGCGTAGCGCTTGGCCATTGCCGCGAGCGGCAAGGGCGTGATCTTGGAAGCCTGGCCTGCCGTGCCGAACTGCTCGAAGCGCTCGCGGCAGAGGTCGCGCATCGCGTCCATGGCAGGCTTGAGGAATTTGCGCGGGTCGAACTCCGACTTCGAGCCCTGCGCGACCTTGCGGAAATGCGCGGTCATGGCGAGGCGGCAATCGGTGTCGATGTTGACCTTGCGCACGCCGTGGCGGATGCCGCGCACGATCTCCTCCACCGGCACACCCCAGGTCTGGGGCATCTCACCGCCGGAGGCGTTGAACAGGTCCTGCAGCGCCTGCGGCACCGAGGAGGAACCGTGCATGACCAGATGCACGTTCGGCAGCCGGCTATGTATCTCCTCGATCACATGCATGGCGAGGATGTCGCCATCCGGCTTGCGCGAGAACTTGTAGGCACCGTGCGAGGTGCCCATGGCGATGGCGAGTGCGTCGACCTTGGTGCGGGCGACGAAATCCACCGCCTGGTCGGGATCGGTCAGCAGCTGGTCGTGGCTGAGTGCACCTTCCGCGCCGTGTCCGTCCTCCTGCTCGCCGGCGCCGTGCTCCAGCGAGCCGAGCACGCCGAGTTCGCCCTCGACCGAGGCGCCGACCCAGTGGGCGGCATCGACCACGCGGCGGGTGATGGCAACGTTGTAATCGTAGTCCGCCGGCGTCTTGGCATCCGCCATGAGCGAGCCGTCCATCATCACCGAGGTGAAGCCGTGCTGGATCGCCGACAGGCAGGTCGCCTCGTTGTTCCCGTGGTCCTGATGCATGCAGATCGGGATCGAGGGGTACATCTCGGTCAGCGCCTCGATCATCCGCGAGAGCATGATGTCGTGGGCGTAGGAGCGCGCGCCGCGGCTGGCCTGGATAATGACCGGCGCGTCGACCGCATAGGCTGCCTCGAGGATGGCGAGGCCCTGTTCCATATTGTTGATGTTGAAGGCGGGGACGCCGTAGCCGTGCTCGGCCGCGTGGTCGAGAAGCTGGCGAAGGGTGATGCGGGCCATTGGCTTTCCTCCGGCTCAGGCGCAGGTGAGGATGTCGCAGACGGCGTCGACCACCCCTGCGGGCGTGATGCCGAAATGCTCGTAAAGCTCGGGTGCCGGCGCCGAGGCGCCGAAGCCGTTCATGCCGACGAAGCGTCCGCGTTCGCCGATCCAGCGATCCCAGCCGAGCCGAGCGGCGGCCTCGACGGCGACGCGCGGCGCCGTGCCGAGCACCTGCCGGCGATAGTCCGCGCTCTGCTTCTCGAACAGCTCCCAGCACGGCATGGAGACGACCGCCGCATCGACGTCGCGCAGGGCCAGCATGTCCGCCGCCTTGAGCGCGATCTCGACCTCGGACCCCGTGGCGAGCAGCGTCACGTCGCGCCGGCGCTTCGGCTTGCGGATGACATAGGCCCCGTAGCCGGTGAGGTTCTCGTCACTGTGCTCGGTGCGGAAGGTCGGCAGGTTCTGCCGCGACAGCGCCAGCACCGAGGGCGTCGTCTCCGCATGCAGCGCAAGCTGCCAGGCCTCCAGAGTCTCCACCGCGTCGGCGGGACGGAACACGTTGAGGTTCGGCGTCGCCCGCAGCATGGCGAGGTGTTCGACCGGCTGGTGCGTCGGCCCGTCCTCGCCGAGCCCGATGGAATCGTGGGTCAGCACATAGACAACGCGCTGGCCCATCAGGGCGGAGAGCCGCATGGCGCCGCGGGCATAGTCGGAGAACACCATGAAGGTGCCTCCATAGGGGATGAAGCCGCCATGCAAGGCGATGCCGTTCATCACCGCACCCATGGCGTGCTCGCGGATGCCGTAATGGATGTAGCGGCCGGCATAGTCGCCGGGAGCCACCGAGCCGAGCCCCTTGGTGAGGGTGAGGTTCGAATGGGTGAGGTCCGCCGAGCCGCCAATGGTGAGATCGGTGGCCGCGTTGATCACGCCGAGCGCCATCTCCGAGGCCTTGCGGCTGGCGACGCTGGGCGTCGTCGCAGACAGCTCGCGCTTGTAGGCGGTGAGCTTCTCGTCGAAATCGGCCGGCAGTTCGCCACTGAGGGCGGCATTGAAGTCGGCGCGGCGCGGCGCGGCGGCAAGCCGCTTTTCCCAGGCCTCGCGCGCGGCGCGTCCGCGCGCCGCCACGCGCTGCCAGTCGGCGCGCACGCTGTCGGGTATCTCGAAGGGCGGATGGTTCCAGCCGAGCCGGGCCCGTGCACCTTCGATCTCGGCCGCACCGAGCGGGGCGCCATGGGCGCCTTCCGTGCCGGCCTTGGTCGGCGCGCCGAAGCCGATAGTGGTGCGGCAGGCGATCAGGCTCGGCCGGTCGGACGCGCGCGCCTCGGCAATGGCGTCGACCACGGCGTGGTAGGCGTGGCCATCGACGGAGGCGACATCCCAGCCGGCGGCGCGGAAGCGGGCGAGTTGGTCGGTCGAGGTCGAGAGCGTGGTGCGCCCGTCGATCGAGATGCCGTTGTCGTCCCACAGCACGATCAGCTTGCCGAGCTTGAGGTGCCCGGCGAGGTCGATCGCCTCGTGCGAGATGCCTTCCATCAGGCAGCCATCACCGGCGATGACATAGGTGTGGTGATCGACGAGTTCGTCGCCGAAACGGGTATTCTGCATGCGCTCGGCGAGCGCCATGCCGACCGCCGTGGTCAGCCCCTGGCCCAGCGGGCCGGTGGTGGTCTCCACGCCCAGCGTGTGGCCGTGCTCGGGATGGCCGGCGGTGATGGCGCCGAGCTGGCGGAACCGCTTGATCTCCTCGATTCCCATATCGGCATAGCCGAGCAGATGGTGCATCGCGTAGAGCAGCATCGAGCCGTGGCCGGCGGAGAGAATGAAGCGGTCGCGGTCGGCCCAGTCGGGCCGCGACGGATCGATCTTAATGAAGCGGCTGAACAGGGCGGTGGCGACATCCGCCATGCCCATCGGCATGCCGGGATGGCCGGACTTGGCGCGTTCCACCGCGTCCATGGCCAGCGCCCGCAGCGCGTTCGCCATGTCGTCGTGAGCGATCTCGGTGACGGCCTCCGGCGCGTCGGCATCCCGGAAGGCCTGGTCGTTGGGTCGGATGAGCATGATGTTCTCCCGGCTCACGCGGCGCGCCGCTTCTTGTCGACGAGGTTGAGGATCATCGGGGTGAGGATGAGCTGCATCGCGATGTCGAGCTTGCCGCCGGGGATCACGATGGAATTGGCGCGGCTCATCCACGAGCCCTGGATCATCGAGAGCAGGTAGGGAAAATCGATCCCGCGCGGGCTCTTGAAGCGGATGACGACGATGGATTCGTCGGCTGTGGGTATCCACCGCGCGATGAACGGGTTCGAGGTGTCCACCGTCGGCACGCGCTGGAAGTTGATGTCGGTATGGGTGAACTGCGGGCAGATGTAGTTCACGTAATCCGGCATGCGACGCAGGATGGTGTCGGTCACCGCCTCGGTGGAATAGCCGCGATGCGAGCGGTCGCGATGGATCTTCTGGATCCATTCGAGGTTGATGACCGGCACGACGCCGATCTTCAGGTCCGCATAGCGCGCGACATCGACATTGCCGCTGATCACCGCGCCGTGGAGGCCTTCATAGAACAGCAGGTCCGTGGGCGTCGGGATCGGCTCCCAGTCGGTGAAGGTGCCGGGCGGGCCGCCATATTCCTCCGCCTCCTTGGCGTCATGAACATAGTGGCGGGTCTGGCCGCTGCCGGTCACCGAATAGGAACGGAAGGTCTCCTCCAACTCCTCGAACAGGTTCGAATCGGGGCCGAAATGGCTGTAATGGTTGTTTCCGCGCGAGGATTCCTCGGCCATCATCTCGCGCATCTCGGCGCGGTTGTAGCGGTGGAAGGCGTCGCCCTCGATATAGGCGGCGACCACGTTCTCGCGGCGGAAGATCTGCTCGAAGATGCGCCGCACCGAGGTGGTGCCCGCGCCAGAGGAGCCAGTGACGGAAATGATGGGGTGATGGATCGACATGGGTCCTCTCCCCTCAGGCGCGCAAGAGGCCGCGCCGGCCGAACAGCGGCGAGCGCTCCGGCATGGCGGCCGAATCATTGTGGTAGCGTGCGATGCGCTCGACTTCGGCGCGCGAGCCAAACACCAGCGGCACGCGCTGGTGCAGATGCGTTGGCTCGAGTTCAAGGATCGAGGTTACGCCGTCGGTCGCGGCGCCCTGCGCCTGCTCCATCAGGAAGGCGACCGGGTTGGCCTCGTAGACCAGCCGCAGGCGACCCTGCTGGTAGCCGCGCCGTGCATCGCCGGGATAGAGATAGACGCCGCCGCGCACCAGGATGCGGTAGGCATCCGCCACCATCGAGGCGACCCAGCGGGTATTGAAATCCTTGGCGCGTGGCCCTTCGAGCCCGGCGCGGCAATCGTCGACATAGGAGCGGACGGACAGGTCCCAGTGCCGCTCGTTCGAACCGTTGATGGCGTATTCCGCGGTCTCGGGAACCACCAGCGCGCGCTCCGTGGCGAGGACGAACTCGCCCGAGGCACGGTCCAGCACGAAGAGTTGCGTGCCCGCACCGACGGTCAGCACCAGCGCCGTCTGCGGCCCGTAGATCAGGAAGCCGGCGGCGAGCTGGCGCGAGCCGGACTGAAGCAGCGCGTCGGGGCCGGTATAGGGCAGGATCGAGAAGATCGTGCCCACCGTCATGTTGCTGTCGATGTTCGACGAACCGTCGAGTGGGTCGACCGCTATGGCGAGCGTACCGCTGGGATCGAGCAGTTCAGCGACCTCCGCCTCCTCCGATCCGAGCAGGGCGACCGGCGCTGCCTTCAGCGCCTCGCGCACCAGATCGTCGGCAATGACGTCGAGTTCCTTCTGGCTGTCGCCATCCTCGTGATAGCCGCGCACCGTGGCGAGGCTGCCGGCAAGCGGGCCGGCGGCAAGCAGTTCGGCAATCTTGATGCCGGCGCCGGTCAGCGCGTTCACGCTGGCGGCGATGTCGCAGCGCAGATCATTCGTCTCCGACCACCGTGCGAGGTGGTCTCCCAACGTCGGGCGTCTCATTGGCGTTTCCCCAGTGACAGTGAGGGCTTTTTGCCCTTTGGCGTGTCGTTTCCGTTAGGCCTTCGAGTGGGGGACCCGAAGCGGCGGACGCCTGTTGTTGTGAACACAGTGCCCGAGTTGCAGGCGTAAGGAAATTCGAATATTCTTTCCTAGTTATTCAATTAAACTGAACTGTAATGCCAAATGCGTAATGCCACCCTCAAGCAGATGCGCGCCCTCGCGGCCATCGTCGAGACCGGCACGGTGACGGCGGCGGCGAAGAAACTCAACGTCACTCCGCCGGCGGTGACGATGCAGGTACAGCAGCTGGAGGAGCATCTCGGCCTGCCCTTGCTGGACCGCGCCGGCGAGCGCTTCCAGCCCAGCGCGGCGGGGCGCGAGGTGCTGGCGGCGGTCGCCCGCATCGAGCAGGCCATGGCCGATTGCGGCGCCGCGCTCGACGGCATGAAGGGGCTGAAGTCCGGCCATGTCTCGGTCGGACTTGTGTCGACGGCAAAGTATTTCGTGCCGAACGCGCTCGGCGCCTTTGCCCGACTGCATCCCGGCATCGACATCGCCCTCGTCGTCGGCAATCGGGAGGAGATGATCGCGGCGCTGCGCGGCGATTCCATCGACCTCGCCATCATGGGTCGTCCGCCGCTCGACATCGAGGTCGACAAGAGCCCGATCGGCGAACATCCCCATCTCATCATCGCGCCCGCCGGCCACCCCTTGCTGGGGCGCCGGATCAAGGCGTCAGCTCTGGCCAATGCGAGCTTCCTGTCGCGCGAGCCCGGCTCGGGCACGCGCGGGCTGATGGAGCGCTTCTTCCAGGAAGCCGGCATCGAGCCGCGCATAGCCATGGAGATCGGCTCCAACGAGACCATCAAGCAGGCGGTGATGGCGGGGATGGGCCTTGCCTTCATCTCCGCCCACACCATCGCCGCCGAGGTGGCGGATGGTCGCCTCGCCATGCTCGACGTCGAGGGCCTGCCGGAAGTCCGGCAATGGTTCGTGGTCAAGCGCTCGGCCAAGCGCCTCACCCCGCCGGCCACCGCGCTCACCGAGTTCCTCGCCCGGCGCGGACCGGAATTCCTGCCGCAGCTCAGCCCACCATCGCACGCGACGGCAAAGCAATCGGTTTGAGAGTGCCGTCGAGGCAGCAGAGGCCGACCCGCGTGGCCCGCACCGTCAACGCCCGCGACCGCGCGGTGTTCGATGCGCCGGCGGGGGCGATGCGGGCGATCGGCAGTTGAGAGGACGAAGCAAGCGAGCAAAAGAAAAAGGCCGGCTTGCGCCGGCCTTTAGAGGCGTTCAGCGAGAGCTCACGCCTTGAAGTCTTCCAGCTTGAACGGCAGCGAGCGCAGCCGCTGGCCGGTGGCATCGAAGATGGCGTTGGATAGTGCCGGGGCAACGCCCGGCACGCCCGGCTCGCCGATGCCGGTCGGCGCGTTGGCGGAGGGCAGGATGTGTACCTCCACCTTCGGCATCTCCGACATGCGCAAGGGAATGTAGCCGTCGAAATTCGACTGCTCGACCACGCCCTTGTCCATGGTGATCTCGTCGTGCAGCGCCGCGCCGAGGCCGAAGCCCACGCCGCCCTCGACCTGCGCGGCGACCACGTCCGGATTGACGGCGATGCCGCAATCCACCGCGCACACCACTTTGTCGACCTTGATCTGGCCGTCCACTACCGAGACGTCGATCACGCTGCCGACCACGGTGTTGAAGCTTTCATGCAGCGAGAGCCCCCGCCCCTTGCCTGGCCCCGGCTTCGAACCCCAGTTCGCCTTTTCCGCCAGCAGCTTCAGCACGGCGGTGTGGCGCGGCTTGTCCTTCAACAGCTCCAGCCGGAACTCCACGGGATCGCGGCCGGCGGCGCGCGCGAGCTCGTCGATCACCACCTCCACCACTTGCGCGGTGTGGGTATGGCCGACCGAGCGCCACCACAGGGTCGGCACCTTCGAGGCGGTGGTGTGCAGGTCCACCGCGAAATTGCCGATCTCGTAATTAGTGTCGGCAGCGCCCTCGACCGAGGTCCCGTCGACGCCGTCCTTGATGATGAACGCCTCGAAAGGGGTGCCGACGATGAAGGACTGGCCGACGATCTGCTGTTCCCAGCCGGCGATCTTGCCGTCGGCGGTCAGGCCGGCGCGGACCTTGTGGTAGAACATCGGCCGGTAGAAGCCGCCCTTGATGTCGTCCTCGCGGGTCCAGACGAGGTGCACCGGCGCCTTGCCGTCGATGGCTTTGAGGATGGTCGCAGCCTCGGCGACATAGTCGGCCGGCGGGTTGGCGCGGCGGCCGAACGAGCCGCCGGCCCACAGCGTCTCGATCTTCACCTGCTCGGGCTTCAGCCCCATGATGCCGGCGGTGACCGCCTGCTCGATGGTCTGGAACTGCGAACCGGTCCAGATGGTGACGCCGTCGCCGGTCTTCTCGATCACGCAGTTGAGCGGCTCCATCGGGGCGTGGGCGAGATAGGGGAACTCGAACTCCACCTCGATGGTCTTGGCCGCGCCAGCGATGCCCTTGGCCGCGTCGCCCTTGCGGGCGGCCGGTTTGCCGGGCCCGGTGGCGAGCTTCTTGTAGGCGTCCATCAGCTCGGTGGTGCCGCGCATCTCGGCATCGGCCTCGTCCCAGACGATGCTGGCGAGCGCGTCCCGCCCCTGGATCGCCGCCCAGGTATTCTCGGCCAGCACGGCGATGCCGTTGGGCACCGCCACCACCTCGACCACGCCCGGCACCTTCTTCGCCGCGGTGGCGTCGAAGCTCTTCAGCTTGGCGCCGAAGCGGTCCGGACGGCGCAGCACGGCGGTGAGCATGCCCGGACGGCGGATATCTAGCGCGTAGATCGCCTTGCCGTCGGTCTTCTCGGCCGAATCGAGACGCGGCAGGCGCGTGCCGATCAGCTTGAAGTCCTTCGGGTCCTTCAGCGTCACCTCGGTCGGCACCGACCGCTTGGCAGCAGCCTCGGCGAATTCGCCGAAGGTACCGGAGTGACTGCCGCTTTTCAGCACGCCCTTGTCGATGGTGACGCTGGCGGCCGGCACGTTCCACTTCTCGGCCGCGGCGGCAATCAGCATCTGCCGGGCGGCGGCGCCGGCCTTGCGCAGCTGTTCCCAGCTATTGGCGACCGAGGTCGAGCCGCCCGTGCCCTGGATCGGGCCGAACAGCAGGTTGTTGTAGAGCTGCGAATCGGCCGGGGCGAAGGCGGCGCGCATCTGGCTCCAGTCGGCGTCGAGTTCCTCGGCGACGATGGTGGACAGGCCCGTGGTGACCCCCTGCCCCATGTCGAGATGCTTGATCAGCACGGTGACCGTGCTGTCGGGGGCAATGCGCACGAAGGCATTGGGCATCGGCGCGTCGGTCATGGCGGCGGCAAACGCCTTGCCCGGCTCGAGATGCAGGCCGATGACGAGCGCACCACCGACGGCGGCGATGCCCTTCAGGAAGCCGCGGCGCGAGGGCGCCACCGGCTCGCCGAAGCTGGCCAGCATCTTGCGGTATTGGTCCGGCTTGATGATGTGCATGGCGCTCACGCGAGGTTGGAGGCAGCTTCGTGGATCGCCGCCCGGATGCGCTGATAGGTGGCGCAGCGGCAGACATTGCCGTCCATGGCGGCGTCAATGTCCGCGTCGGTCGGCTTGCGGTTGTCGCTCAGCAGGCCCACAGCCGACATGATCTGGCCAGACTGGCAGTAGCCGCACTGCACGACGTCGAGCTTACGCCACGCCGCGACCACCGCCTGGCCGACCTCGCCGCCAGCGACGACGCCTTCGATGGTGGTGACGTTCTTGCCCTCGACGTCGGACAGGAAGGTCTGGCACGAGCGGACGGGCACGCCGTCCAGATGCACCGTGCAGGCGCCGCACAGCGCGGCGCCGCAGCCGAATTTGGTGCCGGTGAGACCGACGACGTCGCGAAGCGCCCAAAGCAGCGGCATATTGCCGTCCGCCTCGATGGTGCTCTCGGCTCCATTGAGTGTGAATTTCATGTTCGAGCCCTCTTCATCAGGGATGAGGAGGCGCAACAGGATAGACGATCCCCTTCGCTTCCCGGCGAGAGGACGGCAGTCGAATGCGCTCCAGTGTTGAGGCTAGGCTATCATGACGGACATCATCTAATCACCAATCGGTGAGCTATATCCGTGCGTTTACGGCTTTTTGCGTCGCGCCCTCCGCGACGCCGAGCATGACGCGCACCAGATCGGCGAGGTCGCGGATGTCGTCCGCGATGCGCTGGTCGCGGCGGCTGGCGGAAGCGTAGAAGATGCCGTCGAGCATCAGGCCGATGCGCCGGGCGGTGCGCGAGACATCGACCGGACCGAATCGGCCGGCCTCGATGCCGCGCCGCAGCGCGCCTTCCAACAGCTTCTTCTCGCCGTCGTAGAAGCCGGCGATCAAGCCGTCGATCTCCTCGTCGCGGATGTTGGAGTTGGCGTAGTCCGACATCAGCTTCACCATCTGCTCCAGCGTCCGGGCCAGCTCGATATGGGTGTCGAGCCAGGCGAGGATCTCCGCCAGCGGGTCGAGCCCGGCGGCTCGGCGCGCCTCATAGCTGGCGCCGAGTTGCTCGATCGCATAGCCCAGCGCCCGGCGGACCAGGTCGTCCTTGTTGTCGAAATAGTGGTAGAGCAGCCCGACATTGATGTCGCAGGACTGGGCGATGTCGCGCACGGTGACGATGGAATAATGCCGCTCGGCGAACAGCCGCAGCGCCTCGTCGAGGATCATCGTCCGGCGCTCGGCCGGTTGCAGGCGCTTGCGCGCGGGCCGTTCGGCCGCAATGGCGGTCATCGTGATTTCCTCCGTAAAAGTACGGAATTTTTTGCCTTGCCTATGTGCTAGCCGTGCCCATTTGTTGGGCTTGCAGCCGATATTAAGTACCCGTTTAATAGCCTGGTCCAGTACGTCAAGCGACCCACCCGCCCCGCGACCAGGAGCCCCGTCTATGAAGCGCGTCCTCAGGGCAGCCGCCCTTTTCGCCGGCCTGACAGCCGTCGCCCTCGCCGGCGCGCCCGGCTCGGCGCAAGCTGCTCCCAAGAAGAGTTTCAAGGTCGCTTACACCGTCTATATCGGCTTTATGCCGTTCGCCTATCTGAAACAGTCCGGCATCATGAAGAAATGGGCGGACAAGTACGGCATCGATGTCGAGATCATTCAGGCCAACGACTATGTCGGCTCGGTCAATCAATTCATCGCCGGCGAGATCGACGCGGTCGGCGTGGCTTCCATGGACGGACTGACCATGCCGGCCGCGGGTGGCGTCGACACCTCGGTCTTCCTCATCACCGACTATTCGAACGGCAACGACATCGTCCTGTCGAAGACGGCAAAGAGCGTGAAGGACTTTGCGGGGCAGGACGTCTACCTGCTGCAATATTCCGTCTCGCACTATCTCTTGAACCGCGCGTTGCAGAAGGACGGGGTCGATCCGGCCTCGGTCAAGACGGTGAACATCTCCGACAGCGAGGTCTCCGCCGCCTTCGTCTCGCAGCCCGACATGAAGCACGCCGTGTCGTGGAAGCCGCTGACCGAGGACATGATGAAGGTCGCGGGTACCACCAAGCTGTTCGACAGCTCGGGGATTCCGGGTGAGATCATGGACGTGTTCATCGGCAAGACCGACGTGCTGAAGGACAATCCGGACTTCGCCAAGGCCGTCGTCGGCGCCTGGTATGAGGCGCTTGCGATCCTCAAGCAGGGCGGGGCGAAGGCCGAGGAGATGCGCGCGGTGATGACCAGCGCCATGGGCACGGATGCCGGCGGCCTGCAGTCGCAGCTCGACACCACCCACTTCTTCTACACGCCGGGCGAAGCCTATGCCTTCCTGACCTCGCCCGAAAACGAGAAGATCTGGAACAGCATCCGCACCTTCTGCTTCGAGCAGGGCCTGTTCGGCCAGGGTGCGACCAGCGTCGACACCATCGGCATCGAGGTCGCCGACGGAACCGTGCTGGGCGACAAGGCCAACATCAAGTTCCGCATCAATGCCGGCTTCACCAAACAGGCCGCCGACGGGAAGCTGTGACGCGGAACGCACCGGCTCGCTGTAGCCGGCGCGTCCGTCGCAAGAACCCGAGATCGCTCCACAAAGCGCCGTCATCCTGAGGTGCGAGCGGAGCGAGCCTCGAAGGATGGGATTTGAGCGCAACTGACGAGCATCCTTCGAGGCCCGGCCGCAGGCCGGGCACCTCAGGATGACGGTCATCGTGGGGGACGGGCACCGGCTCCCGGATGACGAGCGCCAAACGGAAGGCCCGCGCATGCGCCGCATCATCAACTACGCGCCCCGCTCCGGTGCACGGATCATCCTCGCGGCGCTGCCCTTCGTCGCGGTGCTGGCGATCTATCTCATCGCCTCCAATGCCCGGCTCGCGGTCGAGCCCACCGACAAGCTGATGCCCGCCTTCGCCACCTTCTGGGCGACGCTGGTGCGGCTCGCCACCACGGTCGATATCGCCACCAAGCAGTATCTGTTCTGGTGGGACACCTGGCTCAGCCTGCAGCGGCTGTTCCTCGGCCTCGGCATCTCGGCGCTGCTCGGGCTGGTGCTCGGCATCGTGGTCGGCTTCATCCCCTATCTGCGCGCCACCTTTGAGCCGTTCTTCGCCGCCTTCTCGCTGATCCCCCCGCTGGCCGTGCTACCGATCCTGTTCATCCTGTTCGGCCTCGGCGAAGTCTCGAAGATCGTGTTGATCGTGTTCGGCATCGCCCCCTTCATCATCCGCGACGTGATGCTGCGCGTCGCCTCGCTGCCGAACGAGCAGATCATCAAGGCGCAGACGCTCGGCGCCAACACCTGGCAGATGATATCCGGCGTGGTGCTGCCGCAGGTGATGCCGCGCCTCATCGATTCCGTGCGCCTCTCGCTCGGGGCGGCATGGCTGTTCGTCATCGCGGCGGAGGCGATCACCGCCGAGGGCGGCCTCGGCTACCGCATCTTCCTGGTGCGGCGCTATCTCGCCATGGACGTGATCCTGCCCTACGTCGCCTGGATCACGCTGCTGGCCTTCCTCATGGATTACGGCCTGCGCCGCCTCACCGCCGCCGCCTATCCCTGGGACCGGATCAAGGCGGCCTGAATGACCACCATTTCAATCGAGAACGTCTGGAAGGAATATGAGGACCGCGTGGTGCTGGAGCGGGTCAATCTCGCGCTCGCCGACCACGAATTCCTCGTCATCATCGGCCCGTCGGGCGTCGGCAAGACCACGTTGCTGCGCCTGCTGCTCTCGCAGGAGACGCCGACCCGCGGACGAATCCTGATCGACGACGAGCCGATCGCGGAGGAGCCCACCGCCGATCGCGGCGTGGTGTTCCAGCGCTATTCGGTGTTCCCGCACAAGACCGTGCTGGGCAATGTGATGCTCGGGCCGCAATGGGCCGGCGCGCCGATTCTCGGCCGCTTCTTCGGCGCCCGCCGGCGGGAGCTGGAAGCCCGCGCCATGGGCCTGCTGGACCGCGTCGGCCTCGCCGATTCCGTGCACAAATATCCCGCCCAGCTCTCCGGCGGCATGCAGCAGCGCCTCGCGCTGGCGCAGGCGCTGATCATGAAGCCGAAGGTGCTGCTGCTCGACGAGCCGTTCGGCGCGCTCGACCCCGGCACCCGCAAGTCGATGCACCAGCTGGTGCGCGAATTGTGGGAGGAGAACGCGATGACCATCGTCATGGTCACGCACGATCTCTCCGAGGCGTTCCTGCTCGGTACCCGCGTCATCGCCGTCGACCGCCCGCGCAACGACCCGCAGGCGCCCGAGCGCTTCGGGGCCACCATCGCCTCCGACTTCGAGGCCAAGTGCCGGATCGTGCGCGAGTCCCGCCGCTTCGAGACCGAGCGCGAAAAGCTCCGCCTCACCCTCGTCTCCGCCGATTCCACCCTGCATTCCCTGCCCGACGGCCCCTCACCCGTCAGGGCGCTCGTGAAGGACTGACCGCAATGGCCGACAAGCGCTTCCACCTCGCCTGGTTCATGAACTTCACCCCCGATGAATGGCGCGAGCCCTTCGGCCAGGGCGGCAATCCGTGGGACGGCCAGTTCTACATCGAGATGGCGCAGGCCATGGAGCGCGCCTGCTTCGATCTCATCATGATCGAGGACAAGCTCATGGTGCCGGAGACCTATGGCGCCTCGCGCGACCTCTCGCTCAAGCATGCCATGATGGTGCCGAAGGCCGATCCCGCCCCGCTGGCGGTCGCCATGGGCATGGCGACCAAGCATCTCGGCGTGGTCGCCACCATGTCGACCATGGCCTACCCGCCCTTCATGCTGGCGCGGCTGTCCTCCACCATCGACAGCCTGACCAAGGGCCGCTTCGGCTGGAACGTCGTCACCTCGGCCGAAGACCTGATGGCGAAGAATTTCGGCATGGACAAGCTGCCCCCCCGCGAGGACCGCTACGCCATGGCCGAGGAATATATGGAGGTGGTCGGCAAGCTGTTCGATTCGTGGGAGCCGGACGCGGTGGTGCTCGACCGCAAGAACGGCATTTATGCCGACGGCTCCAAGGTCCACACCATCGACCACAAGGGCACCTATTATCAGGTGCGCGGGCCGCTCAACACTGTGCCTTCGCCGCAGCGCCGCCCGGTCTACCTGCAGGCCGGCGCCTCGCCGCGCGGGCGCGACTTCGCTGCCCAGCACGCCGACGCCATCGTCTCGGTGGCCAATGGCGTCGAGGGCATGAAGGCGTTTCGCGCCGACATCCGCGCCCGCGCCGAGAAGCTCGGCCGCAACCCCGACGACATCAAGGTGTTCTTCTGCATCTGCCCGAGCCTGGGCGAGACCGAGGCCGAAGCCCGCGCCCGCTACGAGAACGTCACCATGTCGGACAATTTCGTCACCGACGTGCTGATCTCCATCTCCGCCATCACCGAGATCGACTTCTCGATCTACGATCTCGACAAGCCGCTGCCGGAGAAGCTCGTCACCAATGGCGAATCCGGCACGCTCGACAAGTTCCAGCAATGGGGTTCGGGCAAGACGCTGCGCCAGTTGGCGGCGGCTGGCGGCGGCGGCCTCGTCTCCTCCATGGAGCTGATCGGCACCCCAGCGCAAGTCGCCGAGAAGATGGGCGAGGCGATGGCCGAGATCGGCGGCGACGGCTTCCTCATCACCACGCCGGTGCTGCGCGTCTCGCGCCGCTACATCGCCGAGATCTGCGACGGCCTGGTGCCGGAGCTGCAGCAGCGCGGCCTCGTGCGCAGCGAATACAAGCACCAGCTGCTGCGCGACAATCTGCGCGAATTCTGAGCCGGAGCGGGGCGGCCTGCCCGCCCCCGTCCGCCCCGCCCACCAGATGAACCGGCCCGGCGCCGGGCGTTTCAAGGGAGACGCAGATGGGACAGTGCATGCAGCAGGCGGCACCCGGGCTCATCCCGGCACCTCAAGCCGAGGATCCCGCGCCGGTGGTCACCAAGCACGAATATCGGGACGCCATGGCCCGGCTCGGCGCGGCAGTAAACATCATTACCACCGACGGACCGGGCGGGCGCCACGGCTTCACCGCCTCGGCGGTGTGCTCCGTCACCGACACGCCGCCGACGCTGCTGGTCTGCCTCAACAAGGGCTCCTCCGCCAGCGCCGCCTTCCATGCCAACGGCGTGCTCTGCGTCAACACGCTGGCGCCCGAGCACGAAGCGCTCTCGAAGCTGTTCGGCGGCGGCACGCCCGTTGCCGAACGCTTCGGTGCCGGCGAGTGGAAGCCGTCGGCGACCGGCGCGCCCATCCTCGCCGGTGCGGCCGCCGCCTTCGACTGCCGCATCGTGCGCACCGTCGAGGTCGGCACGCATGACGTGCTGTTCTGCGAAGTGGTCGGCCTTGCCACCGAGGGCGCGCGCGAGGGGCTGATCTATTTCAGCCGTCGCTACCACGCCCTCACCGGACCGGACGAGAGCTGAGGCGCGGGCGCGGCGTCGCTCGCTTTGCGTGCATCCGCACCCGCAGCGCGCCGGCGCCCCGTTCGGCGCGAGGTTACGCAAGATCGTGCCGGGCCTGAGGAATCCGCGTGGCGGGACAACTCGGCCGGTTACGTGGAAATCCGTAGCGGTGGCACAAGAACGAGCGACATCCGCCCAAAACATGGGCGTGCCTGAATGTTGGTTTCGGCTTAGCGTTCGCACAGCCTCTCGCGCTGGACGGCATGCTCGGCATGAGGAGCTAACTATCTGCCATCAGGTCGGTTTCGCGGTGCTAATGATAGACACTTTAGAGACCGGCCGACCGACGTTTCACCACGCATTTCGCGGCTTCCGGCCCCAGGCGCCGGAGGTCGGGGGTGCCGGCTTCCATGAGGAGTGAACCATGCTGACGACGTCCTTCCGCCGGTACCTCGCCGGCGCCCTTGCCGGAGCCGTGCTCGCGACCGCCGCCGCCCAGCCGGCCTTCGCGGGCAAGATTTCCCTCGGCCACACCATCTGGGTCGGCTACGGCCCGCTCTACCTCGCCAAGGAGCTCGGCTTCTTCAAGGAGAACGGCGTCGACGTCGAGTTCCAGGTGGTCGACGATTCCGCGCTCGCCATGGCCGCGCAGGCCGCCGGCAAGCTCGACGGCACCGCGACCACGCTGGACGAGATCCTGAAGTACCGCTCCGACAATTTCTGCTTCAAGGCGGTGGCGCTGTTCGACGAGAGCCATGGCGGCGACGGCATGGTCTCGCTCAAGGACATCAACTCGCTGAAGGACCTGAAGGGCAAGACCGTCGCGCTGAACGAAGGCTCGACCTCGCAGTTCTGGTTCTCCTACCTGATGAAGAAGGAAGGCCTGCCGCTCAAGGACGTCGAGGTGCTCAACATGAGCGCCGACGCCGCCGCCGCCGCCTTCATCGCCGGGCAGGTGCCGGCCGCCGTGACCTGGGAGCCGAACCTGACGCTGGTGAAGACCAAGAATGTCGGCAAGGTGCTCACCGACAGCGCCGCCACGCCCGGCGTCATCGTCGACGTGCTGGAAATCTCCTGCAGCGTGCTGAAGGATCGCCCGCAGGACGTGAAGGGCTTCGTCGCCGGCCTGCAGAAGGCGGTCGACTACATCAAGGCCAATCCCGAAAAGGCCTACGCCATCATGGCCAAGGGCGTCGGCGGCTATCTTGAGAACCCGAAGGACTTCGCCGACGCCGCCTCGGGCGTGAAGTTCTACGACAAGGCCGCGACCATCGAATATCTCGGCACCCCGGACAAGCCCGGCAAGGTGACCGAGGTCATCACCCTCGGTAACGAGATCTGGACCGACCTCGGCAAGATCAAGAAGCCGATCACCTATGCCGACGTGATCGACCCCAGCTTCACCCAGTGATCTCTCGGGGCGCCCGGTACGCCGGGCGCCCCGCCCTTCGCCTCTGAGTCTGACCCATCGTTGCCGATTGGCTGCCCCGGCGGGTCTTCTCTCCCTCTCCCCCAGGGGGAGAGGGCTGGGGTGAGGGGTCTTCACGCTACCCCCGATGGTGTTCCCCCTCACCGACCCGCTTCGCGGGCCACCTCTCCCCGACGGGGAGAGGAAAAAGAGGGGGCAGACACTTAGCAGTGAGACCGCCATGGCCCGCAAGCGTTCCGTCATCGATCTCTGCCTCACCCCGAAGACCGAGGTTCCGGCCGCCCTGCGTTACGTCGTCTCGACGCTGACCTGGGTCGCCGTCATCGGCGTGTGGTCGCTCGCGACCTATGGCGGATTCATGCAGGACATCTTCCTGCCCTCGCCGACGGCGGTGATAAAGGCGTTCTTCCGCCTGTTCGAGGACGGCACGCTCGCCCAGCACATTTGGGCCAGCCTGCAGGTGGTGGTGATCGGCTTCCTCATCTCCTCCGTGCTCGCCGTGCCGCTCGGCCTCCTGATGGGCACGTTCCGCGTGGTGCAGGCGGGGCTGGAGCCGCTGGTCAACTTCATCCGCTATTTGCCGGTGACCTCCTTCGTGCCGCTGTTCATCCTGTGGATCGGCATCGGCATCGAACAGCGCATCATGGTCATCTTCTTCGGCACCTTCTTCCAGCAGCTCGTCATGATCGCCGACGTCTCGCGCGGCGTCTCCAAAGACCTGCTCAACGCCTCCTATACGCTTGGCGCCTCGCGCCGCGACGCGCTGCTGCATGTGCTCACGCCGGCCTCGCTGCCGGGCATCGTCGACACGCTGCGCATCACCATGGGCTGGGCCTGGACCTATCTCGTCGTCGCCGAGCTGGTCGCCGCCTCCTCCGGGCTCGGCTACATCTCGATGAAAGCGATGCGCGGCTTCCAGGTCGACGTCATCTTCCTCGCCATCGCCGTCATCGGCCTGCTCGGGCTGTTCACCGACACGGTGTTCCGGCTCATCCGCCTGCGGCTCGTGCCGTGGGCGAACTGATATAGGGGAGCGCACGATGAGCGTCGTCAAACTACAGCGCGAGGCCTCGCCGGCAGCGTCCGCCGCCGAAGCCGCTCCTGCGGCCGAACCGCGCCTGCGCATCAGGGATGTGCGGCTGGAATATTCGACGCGCGGCAAGAGCGTCGTCGCCATCGACAACATCTCGATCGACGTGCCGGACAACCAGTTCGCCGTCATCGTCGGCCCTTCGGGCTGCGGCAAGTCGAGCCTGCTCTACCTCGTCGCGGGCCTTGCCGAGCCGACCTCGGGCGAGATCCTGCTCGGCGAGGAGGAAGTGGACGGGCCGGGGCCGGACCGTGGAATGGTGTTCCAGTCCTACACACTGTTCCCCTGGCTCACTGTGCGCGAGAATGTCGAGTTCGGCCTCAAGCGCCGCAAGGTGCCCGCCGCCGAGCGCGAGGCCATCGTCAACCGCTACCTCAACGAGACCGGCCTCGCCGCCTTCCACGACGCCTATCCCAAGCAGCTCTCCGGCGGCATGATGCAGCGCGTCGCCATCGCCCGCGCGCTGGCCAACGACCCGAAGATCCTGCTGATGGACGAGCCCTTCGGTGCGCTCGACAGCCAGACCCGCAATTCCATGCAGAAGCTGCTGCTCAGGGTATGGGAGCAGAACCAGAAGACCGTGCTGTTCGTCACGCACGACATCGACGAGGCGATCCTGCTTGGCGACCGCATCTATGTGATGACCGCCCGCCCCGGCCGGCTGAAAGAAGAGATCATCGTGCCGATCGCGCGTCCGCGCACGCTCGACATGGTGATGGACCCGGACTTCATCGCCGTGAAGCGCCGTATCCTCGACCTCCTGAAGAACGAGATTCCGGACGACGAGGAGCACTAGCTCCCGCGCCGCAGGCTGCCGCCATGACCACGCATCCGCTCTTCGACCTCGCCGGCCGCACGGCGCTCGTCACCGGCGCCAGCCGCGGCATCGGCCGGCAGATCGCCACCGCGCTGGCTTCCGCCGGCGCCGATGTCGCGGTGACGGCGCGCAGCCTGTCCTCCCTCGCCCACACGGTGGACGACATCGCCGCGCTCGGCCGGCGCGCCGTGCCGCTCGCCCTCGACGTGACCGATGTGGCGCGCTGCCGGGCCGGCATCGAGGAGGCGGCGCAGGCCCTGGGCGGGCTCGACATCCTCGTCAACAATGCCGGCACGGAAGAGGTCCGGCCCTCGCTGGAGGTGGATGAGGCGCTGTGGGACCGCATCCTCGACACCAATCTCAAGGGCGCCTTCTTCTGCGCGCAGGCGGCGGCGCGCCTCATGGCGGACACCGGCGGCGGCGCCCAAGGGGGTACGATTATCAATCTGTGCTCGCTCACGTCCGAGGTCGGCATTCCCACCGCCGTACCCTATGGCTCGTCGAAATCCGGCCTCTTAGGCATGACGCGGGCGCTGGCGGCGGAATGGGCGAGCCTCGGCATAAGGGTGAACGCCATCGCGCCGGGCTATTTCCGCACCGACATGACCGATGTGTTCTACGCCGACGCGAACTGGCAAGCCTCGATGCTGGCCAAGGTCCCGCTACGCCGCTTCGGCGAGCTCGGCGACCTCTCCGGCATCGCCATCTTCCTCGCCTCGGACGCCTCCGCCTACATCACCGGCCAGTGCTTTCCCGTCGATGGCGGCTTCCTCGCTTCGATCTGATCGGCCGTGGCCTCGCGCCTGGGAATTGGGCAGGCGGCGCGGAATCTTTGGCCTCACGGCACGGGAATTAAGACTATACATATTACCGCGTCGTCGCGGTCCTATCGAAGGTTTCGATCATGTCGGACATCTGCAATTTCCATGAGCTCGCGAGCCTCGACGCGGCAGGGCGCGCGGCGCTGCTGAAGCGCTCGGAGACCGATCTCTCCGGCTTCATCGAGCGCGTGCGCCCGATCATCGAGGCAGTGCAGCTGGAGGGTGACGAAGCGCTGGTCCGCTTCGCCCGCGACTTCGACAAGGCAAACCTCGCCATCGACCGCATCAAGGCGAGCGAACAGGAATTCGACGAGGCCTTCACCAAGGTCGCGCCCGAGGTGATCTCGTCGATCGAGTTCGGCATCGCCAATATCCGCACCTTCCACGAGGAGCAGGCGCCCGAGCCGATGTGGCTGAAGGAGGTGCGCCCCGGCGCCTTCGCCGGCGACCGCTGGACGCCGATCCAGTCCGTCGCGCTCTATGTGCCGCGCGGCAAGGGGGCGTTTCCCTCCGTCACCATGATGACCGCCGTGCCGGCCAGCGTCGCCAAGGTGCCGAGCATCGCCATCGTGACGCCTCCCACCGAGGATGGCGGGGTGGATGCCGCAACGCTGGTGGCGGCGCGCCTCGCCGGGGTCGAGACGGTGTATAAATGCGGCGGCGCGCAGGCGGTGGCCGCGGTCGCCCATGGCACGCAGACGGTCGGTAAGGCGATCAAGATCGTCGGTCCCGGCTCGCCCTGGCTGGTCGCCGCCAAGCGGCTGCTGTCCGACGTCATCGACACCGGCCTGCCGGCCGGCCCGTCCGAGGCCATCATCTTCGCCGACGGCACGGTGAACGGCGCGGTCGCCGCGCTCGATTTGCTGATCGAGGCCGAGCACGGGCCGGATTCTTCCGCCTATCTCGTGACCCATTCGCGCGAAGTGGCGGAGGCCGCGCTGAAGGCGCTGCCGGAGCACTGGGCGCGGATGAGCGAGCAACGTGTCGGCTTCTCCAGGGCCGTGCTCACCGGCAAGTGCGGCGGCATCGTGCTCACCTCCAGCGTTCAGGAGAGCATCGACTTCATCAACGCCTATGCGCCCGAGCATCTGGAGATCCTCTCCACCGATCCGTTCGCGCATCTCGGCCGCATCACCGAGGCGGCGGAAGTGCTGATGGGCCCGCACACCCCGGTCACCATCGCCAATTTCGTGCTCGGCCCCAACGCCGTGCTGCCGACCAGCCGCTGGGCACGCACCTATGGCCCGCTCTCGGTGACGGACTTTTTGAAGCGCTCCTCCATCGGCTATGTCACCGGCGCCGCCTACCCGGAATTCGCCGGCCACGCCCGCCGCCTCGCCCGTTATGAAGGCTTCTCGTCCCACGAGAACGCGGTGTCGGACATCCGCGACGCGCTGCTCAAGGGTTGAGCGATGAAAGCCGTCCGGCTGCATGGCGCGGGCGACCTGCGCGTCGAGGATGTGCCTGCCCCCGGCGCGCCAGCGCCCGGCTGGGTGCGCCTCACCGTGACCGCCGCCGGCATTTGCGGCTCGGACATCCATAATTACCGCACTGGCCAATGGATCAGCCGCGCGCCGTCCATCGCCGGCCATGAACTGACCGGCCTCGTCACGGAGATCGGCGAGGGCGTTGACGGGTTCCAGCCCGGCGACACGGTGGTGGCGGATTCGCGCTTCTGGTGCGGTGAGTGCGCTGCCTGCCGGGCCGGGCGCCGCCATTTGTGCGAAAAGCTCGGCTTCATCGGCGAAGCCTGCGACGGTGGCTTCGCCGAAGAAATCGTGCTGCCCGCGCGACTTCTGCTTCCGGTTGCGCCCGAAGTTGATCCCGCGGTCGCCGCCATGGCCGAGCCGCTGGCGGTCGCGCTGCACGCCATCCGCCGGCTCGCGCCAATGCCAGGCGAGCCGGTTCTCGTCCTCGGCTGCGGACCGATCGGCGGGCTTGCTGCGCTGGTGCTGGCGAAGAGCCATGACGGCCCGCTCCTCGTCGCCGACCGCAACGCCGCCCGCACCCGGCTCGTCGCGGAGGTGACCGGCGCGCGCGTTGTCGCCCTCGACCCCGTTGAGGTTCGCGCCACGCTGGGTGGGGGGCTCCCCATCGCCGCCATCGAGGCGACCGGCTCCACCGCCGCGCTCAGTCATCTCGTCGAGGCAATCGAGGGCGGCGGGCGCGTGGCGCTGGTCGGCATCTTCCACGGCACGCTCGCTCTCGACCCGAACCTGTTAGTGGAACGCGAGGTCAGCCTCATCGGCTGCCATGCCTTCACCGATGAACTGCCCGACGCGGTGGCGCGCCTGCCCACCCTCGCATTCGATCTTGCCTGCATGATCGACCGGCAGATCGGCCTCGACGACGTCCCCGACGCCTATGCCCGGCTGCTGCGCAGTGAGGCGTACGGCCTCAAGACCATCATCCGTCCCGGCGGAGTGCCGGCATGAACGCGCAGCCCCCGCCGAGCCCTAACCCGCCAAGCCGCACCGCCCGCATCCGGGCGCTTGCCGCGCGCGATCCCGCCGAGGCCATCGCCCCGCTCGGCGAACTGCTCCACGACCTGTTCGGCATTGCCCCCGTCAACATCCGCGTCAATCTCGACCAGTACAGCCTCAATTCGCTGAACGGCTTCTTCGAGACCGACTCGGGCGCCTTCTTCTTCAAATTCCATCAGGAGGAAGGCGAAGAGGGCATGACCGGCGAATATTATCGCGCCGACATCCTCAGCAAGGCCGGCGTGCCGGTCGACCAGCCGGTGCATGTCTCGACCCTGCCGGGCGAGCAGATCCTGGTCTATCGCCGGCGCGAGGTGCCGCGCTTTTCCGACGTGCTGCGCGCGCTCGACCTCAAGGACGACGCGGCCATGCGCGCGAGCTCCGTCGAGGCCGAACGCGACCTGTCGCGGCGCCTCACCGCCACCTATCGCGCCAGCCTGCACCCGATCACCCCTGAGGAAGCCGGCGCCGAGCCAATCCACCGGCTGTTCCATGAGCGGCTGGTGGACCGGCTTGCCGGTGGCACGCAGACCTATCCGGGTGGACGGCTCAGGGATTTCTATGTCGGCCAGCACTTCGCCTTTCCCGGTGCCACACTCGACTGGGACGACCTCGCCGGACGGCGCTGGCGCGTCAATGGCCTCACCTATGCGCTGACGCTGGCCGAGCTGTTCGACAGCGCCGAGGCGCGGCTGCGGCCGGCGCGGCTGGCCGATGCCGGCGGCGTGGTCGCCCATGGCGATGCGCACAATGCCAATGTCTGGTTCACCCAGGGCCGCGACGGCCCGCGCCTTTCCTTCTTCGATCCCGCCTTTGCCGGCGCCCATGTGCCGAGCCTGCTCGCCGAGGTGAAGGCGACCTTCCACAATGTCTTCGCCCATCCCTTCTGGCTGTACGATCCCGAACTCGCCACGCAGCGGTTCCACACGGCGGCGCGGCTGGAGCCGGGAATTCTCGACGTCGAGACCGACTGGGCGCTCTCTCCCGTGCGCACGGCGCTCCTCGAGGTGAAGGCACGCGAGGTGTGGCGCCCGCTGCTGGCCACGCTGAAGGAGCGCGCCCTTTTGCCCGAGGACTGGCGCATGGTGATCCGACGCGCGCTGTTCCTCTGCCCGACGCTGGTGATGAACCTGCGCGCCGGCGCGCGCTCGCACACGGAAATCTCGTCACTGATCGGGCTTTCCGTCGCGGTGATGGTGGGCAGCGGGCCGGTCGAGGGCGCGGATGTCGTCACTCGCTTCCTCGACAGCATCGATCCGGGCTGACGCGGCTTGGCGTTCCGGCTAGACAGGTGCCGCCATCCCGGTGGGCAGCGAGGCCGATCCGGGATGGCGCGAAATCGGAGAATGATCCCGGATCGAAGCTGCGCTTCGTCGGGGATGACGAGGTGTCTTCCATGATCATCAATGTCGAGGACGCCCGCCGCGCCGCCCGCCGCCGGCTGCCGCGCATCTTCTTCGATTATGTCGATGGCGGTTCCTTCGCCGAGGAGACGTTGGCCGCCAATCGCGCGGACTTTTCCCGCTGGACGCTGGTGCAGCGCGTACTGAACGACGTCTCGCAGCGCGACCTCACCACGCGCTTCCTCGGCGCCGCGCATCCGCTGCCCTTTATGCTCGGCCCAGTCGGCTTTCTCGGGCTCTATGCCGGCAATGGCGAGATCGCCGCCGCGCGCGCGGCCCATGCCGCCGGCATTCCGCTGTGTCTGTCCACCTTCTCCATCGCCTCGCTGGCTACGCTGCGCGCCACCACCAGCGGTCCGCTGGCGTTCCAGCTCTACGTCATGTCCGACCGCGGCATCGGCGACGAATTGCTGGAGCAGGCCCGTGCCGCCGGGGTCGACACGCTGTTCCTCACCGTCGACACCGCCATCACCTCGGTGCGCGAGCGCGACCTGCGCAACGGCTTCCGCTCGCTCACCCGCATCACGCCCGGCCTCGCGCTGCGCCTCGCCACCCGGCCCGGCTGGTGCCTCGACATGCTGCGCGCCGGCCTGCCGGAAGTTGGTGCCGTGGCGCATCGCCCGGAATTCGGCAAGGGCGCGCTGGAGCAGGCGAGCAACCTGTCGCGCCGCATCGATACCCGCCTGTCCTGGCGCGATGTCGAGGATCTGCGCGCGCGCTGGAGCGGCAAGCTGGTGCTCAAGGGTATTCTCTCGCCGGAGGATGCCCTGGCCGCCCGCGCCGCCGGCGCCGACGCCATCGTGGTCTCCAACCATGGCGGGCGCCAGCTCGACGGCGCCTGCTCCACCATCGCCGCCTTGCCCGGCATCGCCGAGGCGCTGGACGGAAGCCTGGAGATCCTGTTCGACGGCGGGATCCGGCGCGGCGCCGACATCGTGAAGGCGCTGGCGCTCGGCGCCTCCGGCGTGCTGCTGGGCCGCGCCTATGTCTATGGCCTCGCGGCGCGGGGCGAGGCTGGCGTCGCCCGCATCCTCGCCCATCTCACCGAGGAGCTCAGCCTGACGCTCGGCCTCATGGGGCTGACCTCGATCGCCGAACTGAAGGCGCTCGGGCCGGCGGCGCTGAGCCGGCGGGTCGCCAGCACGGTGGACTGAGCCAGGCTCAGATCGAACCGATGGCGCGCACCCCCGCCTCGCGGAAGTCGCGCTCCACCGCATCCTCCGTCGTGCCGCCCTCGGCGATGGGCAGCGCGATGGCCCGGGACAAGTCCTTCAGGATCACCGCCTGGAGGCCCACCTTCACCGCATCGAGCGCCGACCACGCCGCGCAGAAATCATAGGCGAGGCCGGCAAATACGCACCTCTTGACGCCCTTGTCCCGGAGATAGCCGGTCAGCCCGGTCGGCGTCCGGTGATCGTTCTCGTAGAAGGCCGAATAGGAATCGATGTCGCGGTGCGTGCCCTTGCGGATCACCAGATGCGCGCGCCGCGCCGCGCCGTCCAGCACATCGCGGTGGAATTGCGCGCCCTTCGTGCCCTGCACGCAGTGGTCCGGCCACAGGATCTGCGGCCCGTAGGGCATCTCGACGGTGCTGTACACCATCGCGCCGCGATGGTTGCTGGCGAAGGAGCTGTGATCGGGCGGATGCCAGTCCTGCGTCAGCACGACGAGCGGGAAGCGCTCGGCCAGCGCGTTGATGCCCGGCAGGATCTCGTCCCCCCCGGGCACACCCAGGGCGCCGCCGGGGCAGAAATCGTTCTGCGGATCGACGACGATGAGCGCGTCCGCCCGATCTATCTTGAATGCCGCCATTCCACGCTCCGATGCCTTGCTGGCCTCCGAGTCATCTTCCCGTTTCACCTGATCCTGTCGGAGGCGGCACATCTTTGTGCCGCGGCACGGACCAGTGCAGACGCCTCCGGCAATGTCGCACCCCCGGACGCTAGTCCTTCTGGCTGGCGTCGAGAGCAGCGGCGAACCCGTTGAACGAGATCGGCAGCTGAACCTTGTTGCGCGCACCGTCCTCGAAGGCGATGAGCGCCCGCGCCGTTCTTGCCTTGAGCAGGTTGACCTGTTCCGGCTTCAGCTCCAGATCGGCGATGCAGACCTGCAGGCAGCGCGTGAACGGCAGGGCGATCGGCGCGGTCTTGTCTTCGAACTGAAGGCTTACGCCGGTCGGCAGCCAGATGCCCGCCGGCAGCTGGACGACCAGGCGGAAGGGATCGTTCCTGGTCACCCGGCCCAGCGCGATCTGCGCGATCAGGCCCTGCTGTCCCTGAGCCTGGATGCCCTGGGCGATCTCGCAGACCTTGGGGCCCTCGGCGCGGGTTTCGCACCGGACGATCCAGTCCTGATAGGTTGCCGTGGTCGACTGCGGCGCGTTGCCAGCCGGCGCGGCGGCACGGGGCGCGCCCGCCGGCGGCGCGGAGGTCTGCTGGGCTAGGGACGGATGTGAGAAGGCTGCGGTGGCAAGGGTTGCGAGGGCAAGCATCCAGGCAGCAGAACGACGTGAGCGACGCATCCGAAATCCCATCTGAGGCAGCAGGGCCAGGCAAGACCGGACGAGGCTAAGCAAGCAGCGCACGCCGGCCCCATGCGGTACTGCGTTCGGACGTTAACGTATTCACCCGCCTCGCGCGAGCGTTGCGGACCCGACATGCACACGCCGCAGGCGGGTCGTCCGCAGCGGGGCGAAGGCACGTTGCGGCGCGCCTCGCACGAGGCGTCAGTTGCGCAGGCCCGGCGCTTCCTGACCGGTGCGTGCGACATATTCGGTGTAGCCGCCGCCATATTGGTGGATGCCGTCGGGGGTGAGCTCCAGCACCCGGTTCGACAGCGCGGCCAGGAAATGCCGGTCATGGCTGACGAACAGCATGGTGCCCTCATAGCTCGCCAGCGCGGCGATCAGCATCTCCTTGGTGGCGATGTCGAGATGGTTGGTCGGCTCGTCCAGCACCAGGAAGTTCGGCGGGTCGTAGAGCATCTTCGCCATGACGAGCCGCGCCTTCTCGCCGCCCGAGAGCACGCGGCACCTCTTCTCGACATCGTCGCCGGAGAAGCCGAAGCAGCCGGCGAGCGAGCGCAAGGACCCCTGCGCCGCCTGCGGGAAGGCATCTTCCAGCGCCTCGAACACGGTGCGCTCGCCGTCGAGCACCTCCATGGCGTGCTGGGCGAAATAGGCCATCTTCACGCTGCCGCCGAGCGCGACCTTGCCGTCGTCGGGCTCGGTGGAGCCCGTCACCAGCTTGAGCAGCGTCGACTTGCCGGCGCCGTTGACGCCCATCACCGCCCAGCGCTCGCGCCGTCGCACATGGAAGTCGAGCCCCTCATAGATGCGGCGGGCTCCATAGCTCTTGTGGACGCCCTTGAGGCTGACCACGTCCTCGCCCGAGCGCGGCGCCGGCTGGAACTCGAACGCCACCGTCTGGCGCCGGCGCGGCGGCTCGACTCGCTCGATCTTGTCGAGCTTCTTGACCCGGCTCTGCACCTGCGCGGCATGCGAGGCGCGCGCCTTGAAGCGCTCGATGAAGGCGATCTCCTTGGCCAGCATGGCCTGCTGGCGCTCGAACTGCGCCTGCTGCTGCTTGTCGGCCAGCGCGCGCTGCTGGGCATAGAATTCGTAGTCGCCGGAATAGGAGGTGAGCGCGCCGGCGTCGATCTCCACCACCTTGTTGACGATGCGGTTCATAAAGGCGCGGTCGTGCGAGGTCATCATCAGCGCGCCGTCGAAATTCTTCAGGAACGCCTCCAGCCAGATCAGGCTCTCGATGTCGAGATGGTTGGAGGGCTCGTCGAGCAACATCACGTCCGGGCGCATCAAGAGGATGCGGGCGAGCGCGACGCGCATCTTCCAGCCGCCGGAGAGCTTGCCGACATCACCGTCGATCATCTCCTGCGAGAAGCCGAGGCCCGCGAGCACCTCGGCGGCGCGGCCCTCCAGCGAATAGCCGTCGAGTTCCTCGAAGCGGGCCTGCACCTCGCCATAGCGCTCGATGACGGCATCCATCTCGTCGGCCCGGTCGGGATCGACCATGGCGGATTCCAGCTCGCGTAGCTCGGCGGCGATGGTGCTGACCGGGCCGGCGCCATCCATCACGGCAGCCAGCACGGACTGGCCGGCCATCTCGCCGACATCCTGGCTGAAATAGCCGATGGTGAGGCCGCGATCGACCGAGACCTGTCCCTCGTCCGGCGCCTCTTCGCCGGTGATCAGCCGGAACAGCGTGGTCTTGCCCGCGCCATTGGGGCCGACGAGGCCGATCTTCTCGCCTTTCAGAAGCGTCGCCGACGCTTCGATGAAGACGATCTGCCTGCCGTTCTGCTTGCCGATGGAATCGAGACGGATCATGCGCGTGCGGTGCCCGGAGAGAATGTTGCAGCGCGATTAGGCCATTTGGAGCCCCGGGGGAAGGGCAAGGCTGCCCTGTGACGCACGAGCCCCGTTCAATTGACGGTTTACAAGCCGGCCGGAAATGCCCTCTGTCTCCCCCCGACAACCCTCACCCGCCCGAAATGGACCCGCTTGATGACCGACGAACCGAACGATCCGGCCCCCCCGCAGGCCCTGACGGGCATTCGGGTGCTGGACCTCTCCCGCGTGCTGGCCGGTCCCTGGGCGACCCAGACGCTCGGCGATCTGGGGGCGGAGATCATCAAGGTCGAGAAGCCCGGCTCGGGCGACGACACGCGCGGCTGGGGCCCGCCCTGGCTCACCGACGGCGAGGGCCATGAGACGCGCGAGAGCGCCTATTTCGCCACCGCCAACCGCAACAAGCGCTCGGTGACCATCGACATGGCGCGACCCGAGGGACAGGCGCTGATCCGCGAACTGGCCGCGTGCAGCGACGTGCTGGTGGAGAACTTCAAGGTCGGCGGGCTCAAGCGCTACGGGCTGGACTATGCGAGTCTCGCCGAGCTCAATCCGCGTCTCGTCTACTGCTCTATCACCGGCTTCGGTCAAGACGGGCCGGAGGCCGAGCGCGCCGGCTACGACTTCATGATCCAGGGCATGTCCGGCCTGATGTCGGTGACCGGCAGCCCCGAGGCCGAGCCGCAGAAGATCGGCGTCGCGCTGGTCGACGTGCTGACCGGCCTCAACGCCTCCATCGCCATCCTCGCCGCGCTTGAACAGCGCCACCGTACCGGGCGCGGCCAGCATATCGACCTCGCGCTGTTCGATGTCGCCATGGCGAGTCTCGCCAACCAGGCGCTGAACTATCTGGTGGGCGGCAAGGCGCCGCGCCGGCTCGGCAACGCCCATCCCAACATCGTGCCCTATCAGGCCTTCGAGACAGCGGACGGCCACCTCATCCTCGCCGTCGGCAACGATGCGCAGTTCGCCCGCTTCTGCCGGCTGGCCGACCTGCCGGAGATCCCCGCTGATCCGCGCTTCCTCACCAACAGGGATCGCGTCACCCATCGAGAGGCGCTGCTGCCCGTCGTCGCGCAGGCGCTCAAGAAGCAGACGACACGGGAATGGCTCGCCATGCTGGACGCGGCGGGCATTCCAGCGGGGCCTATCAACGATATCGAACAGGCCTTCGCCGAACCGCAGGCGCTGGCGCGCGGGCTGGCGCTTACCCTGCCGCATGCGCTGGGCGGCGCGGTGCCGGGCGTGCGCAGCCCGCTGCGTCTCTCGGAGTCCCAGCTCGGCGCCCCGCTGGCCCCGCCGACGCTGGGCCAGCATACCGACGAGGTGCTGGAGAGCGTGCTCGGTCTGCCGGCGGAGGAGCGTGCGCGACTCCGCAGTGAGGGCGTGGTCTAGGCAAGGCTGGCCGGGCGGCGCCGGGTCTCGGCGATCTCCCGCGCCAGTTCGAGCGTTTGCGCCCTTCCGGGGAAATAGCCCTGCGCTTCCGTGCAGCCGACCCGTCGGGCGATCTCCCACTGCTCCGCCGTTTCGATGCCTTCCGCCGTGGTGCGCATGCCGAGCCGCTTGGCCAGCGCGGCGATGGCCGTGACGATAGCGACGCTGTCGGCCCGCGCCGTCATGTCGCGCACGAAGGAACGGTCGATCTTGATCTTGCTGAGTGGAAAGAAGCGCAGATGGCTGAGGCTCGAATAGCCGGTGCCGAAATCGTCCAGCACGATCGCCACGCCGAGATCCTTCAGGCGCCGCAGCACCTCCATGTTGCGCGGCTCGCTGTGCAACAGCGCGGTCTCGGTGATTTCCAGTTCCAGCCGCCGTGCGTCGAGCGAGGCCGCATCGAGGGCGGCCTGCACCGTCTCCACGATATTGCCGAAGGCGAGCTGGACCGGTGACAGGTTGACCGCAACATGCAGTTCGCCCGGCATCTTGGCGATGTCCTTGCAGGCGCGATCGAGCACCCAGGCGCCGATGCCGATGATCAGCCGCATTTCCTCGGCCAGCGACACGAATTCAGCCGGCAGCACGATGCCCCGGCGCGGATGCCGCCAGCGCAACAGCGCCTCGAAGCCGCAAAGCCGCTTCGAGGCCAGTTCGTAGATCGGCTGGTAGGCCAGCTCGAACTCCCCGCGCCCCAGCGCGGCCCTGAGGTCGGCCTGCATCTCCAGCCGCGCCCGCAGCCGGGCGTCCATCTCCGGGGCGAAGAGACAGGAGACGCCCCGACCCTGCGCCTTGGCGTGGTAGAGCGCAAGATCGGCCTGCTTGAGCAGCACATCGGCGTCGCAGTCGGGACCCTCGGCCAGCGCGATGCCGATGCTCACGCTGGAGGTGATGGTGTGCCCGAGGATCTGATAGGGCGCGCTGAGCGTACGGATGATGCGGGCGCCCAGATGCTCGGCCTCCTGGGGCTGCCGCGGCGCGACGCAGATGACCGCGAATTCGTCGCCGCCAAGGCGAGCGATCTGCTCGATATCGGCCACACAGCCGCTCAGCCGCTCAGCCGCCATTCGCAGCAGCGCGTCGCCGATCGGATGGCCGAGCGTGTCGTTGACGTCCTTGAAACGATCGAGATCGAGATAGAGCAGCGCGACGCGCGCGCCCTCCTCGCCGGCGGCGCGCAACGCCGCCTCGATGCGCTCGCGCAGCAGCACGCGATTGGGCAAACGCGTCAGATGGTCGTGATGGGCGAGATAGCGGATGCGGCTCTCGCGCTCGACAAGGGCGGCATTTTGGCGCTGCGCCTCCGCCGTCGCCTCGTTCGCGCGGCGATTCGCCTCCGCCAGTTCCGCCTGTGCCACCTTGAGCGGAGTGATGTCCGTGCGGATACCGACGATGCCGCCATCGCTCGTCGGGCGTTCACGGACGAGGATCCAGCGGCCGTCCGCCAGCTGGCGTTCGGCCGACCCCTCGCCCTGGCGGTGAAAGGCGACCATCGCCGCCACGAAGGAATCGAGGTCCGGCGTAACCTCGGGATAGAGTCCGGCCTCCGTGCCCTGCCGGACGATATCCTCGAACCGCGCGCCTTCCTTCATCAAGGGCGCCGTCGGCGCGTAGAGATTGCGGAACTGCTGGTTGCAGGTCACCAGACGATCCTGTTCGTCCCACATCACGAAGCCGTCCGACATGGCCTCGATCGCGTTGCGGAGCACGGTCGCCGACCGCATGCGCTGGGCCTCAGCCTTCTCCCTCTGGTGCAGTGCCACCAGCAGCGCGCCGGAAAAGGCGACGATCAGCAGTATGCCGATGCCGGTCGCGGCGACGATGCGGTCGCGATCCCGCTGCCAGTTGGCAAGCGCGGCATCGACACTGTCCGTGAGGATCACGCGCATATCGCCATAGAGCGAGGCACGGACGACGGCGAGGTCCGGTCCGGCGTCCTCGCTCGACGGTACGATGAAGGCTTTGCCGTCCGGAGTGCGGGTGGCAAGCCCGGCCGGGTCGATCCGGCCGGTGCGTGTCTCGTCATGCGGCAAGGCGGCGATGAGCTGCCCGTCGGGTCGCTCCAGGGAGATCCGGACGGCGGGATCGATGCCGGCTTCCGCCAACAGCTTCATGAGCGTGGGAAGCGACACTTCGGCTACCGGCGTGACGCCATCCCAGTCTGGAACCGGCCGCGCCACATAGAACGACCAGTCGCCGGTGACGGGATTGCGCACCGGACCGATCAGTGTGGTCGGCGCCTGCCGCAAGCCGGTCGTGTCGAAGGGAAGCGGGCGCTGCTGGCTTCTCGACCGTGCCGACGCAAGAATGTTGCCCTCGGACCCGACAAGCAGCAGATCGCGATAGGCGAGCGTCTGGAAGTTGAGACCGCGCAGAATTTCGGTAGCGATCTCCGGCGAGCGCGGCGAGGCATTCGCCGCCGCGAACAGCGTCGGCAGGCTGGCAAGCGCCCCGTGAACCTGCAGGAGCTGCCGGCTGAGAGCTATCTCGACCGCCTGACCGGCACGCTCCAGCGCCTGTTCCGCCACGCGCATCGCCGCGCGTTCGGCACGGTCGAGCAGGATCGCGGTGCCAGCGACGACGACCATCACGATGGCTGCGGTGCCGGCGACGACAGCAAGCTGGATACGGTGTCGGATCATCGACGATCATCGACTGGCATGAACGAGGCTCATTCCGTCTTGGCCCGGATACCGTAGGACGGGGCGAGATAGGCATTCCAGATACCCGCGCAGACGTCGCCGCAGCGCTCGATCCAGCGCGGCAGCACGGCGCTCGACAGCAGGCGCTGGCGACGCTCCTCGTCGGCAGCGGAACTCGGCACCAGCTTCATCTTCCGTTGCGGCATGCCCCCACACAATTCTGCCCCCGTATTGCACGCAAGGCCGCGTGCGGTATCGGCCTCGGCCTGCCGCCATATGCGCTGCTCCAGATCGGCGACGCCGGCTCGGATGATATCCTGCAACTCGGGCGCGAGCGCATTCCACGCGGTCCGGTTCGCACCGAAGAACGACACGCCCCAGGTAATCGCCATGGTATGCACATGCGAGGCCACGTCGGCGATGCCGATCTCGAAGCCGCTGAGTGTTCCGGTGATGGCGCATTCGACGACTCCGGTCCGCAGCGCCGGAACGGTTTCGGCAAAGCCCGTCACGACCGGTATCGCCCCAAGCGCGGTCATCAGCTCGGACTGGCCGACCGAGGAGGTGCGCACCTTGCGCCCGGCAAGGTCGGCGAGGCCCGCGAACGGCTTGGTGCAGTAGATCACCTGTGCGGGATAGACATAGATGCCGAGCAGCTCGATGTCGTAGCGACTGCGCAGCAAATGCCTCAGGTGATCGCGCAGCAGTTCCACCGTGCGCCGGAGCGTCGCCATGTCCGGATTGAGGATGGGCATGTCGATGACGCTCAGCTCCGGCTCGTCGCCGGCCACGACCGAGGAACTGGCAGTACCGAACGGCACCACGCCGAGGCGCATCAGCTGGAGCATCTCCTCCGCCCGCAACCCGCCGGCATCGCGCGGACGGATGGTGGCGGTGATGCGGCCGCCGGAACGCTCCGTAATCTCGCGTTCCCAGAACGGCTTTTCGAATTTGGTGTATTGCGTCACATTGGCCAGCCCGCCGACGATCTGCAGCTGGACCCGCTCGGAACTGTCCCGCGTGGCCGGTTGCCCGGCCTGCGCCGGCCATGCGCAGAGCAGGCCGGCGATCAGCGCCAGCAACAGCGCCCCCGGTGCCGATGCGACCTCCCTGGCCACGGCACGGCCGACATCCGGCTTTGCCATCTGACCACCTCCACGCGACCCGCCCCGCGCGAGCCCTCGCGCCGAATTGGACGCGAGTCAGCCGTTATTTGTGCCCCCAAGCGGCGCCCGTTTCCAGTAGGGAATAGCACTCGCGCTACTTGAAGTATCAGGATACGGCACCCGGATCGCTGCCGGCGGTGTCCGGTCGGCGTGGAGGCTCAGTTTCCCCGTCGCCAGGCGAGGATGCCCGCGCCCACGCACATCAGGGCAAGTGCGAACCAGGTCAGTGCGTAGACAAGGTGGTTGTTGGAAAAGCGCACCACGGTGAGCCCGCCGACGGGCGAGCCGCCCGGCACCGGCGCGCCGTCCGCGTCGACGAAATAGGGCGCAACCGACACAACCTGTTCGAGCCCGCGCACCTGCGCAATCGCCGCGACGTCGCGCGAGAACCAGCGCTCATTGCCGGGATCGTTGCTGCGCAGGAAGCCGCCGCCCGGTTCGCTCAGCCGCAGGAGGCCAATGAGACCGGTCTCGCCCTCGATCTGCCCGGCCGCCCGGCTGTCCGGCGCGCGGCTTTCCGGCGGCACGAAGCCGCGATTGACCAGCACGACGAAGCCGCGATCCGTCACGAAGGGGGTGAGCACCCAGAAGCCACCGCCGAGTACGGTAACGGCTTGTACCAGCGTCTCGCGATCGTTGAGGAAATGCCCCTTCAGCGCGATCCGGCGGTATTCGTCGTCGGGGGTGAGCGCGGAGGGCGCCGGCGCCCGGGCCGGCTCGGCATGGAGGCGCGCCTCGACCCGCGCGATGAGATCGAGCTTCCAGAACAGCCGCTGCACCTGCCAGACGCCGAGGCCGGCGAAGACGACGGCGAACAGCGCGCAAAGGGCAACGAGCGGCGCCCTTGCCCTTTGTGGCGCCGCCGCCGGACGGCCCGCCCTTTTCCCTCGCGCCCGCAAAAGCGGACGCTTCACCGCGGCCGCCTCACAGCATGCGCCGCATGTCATGGGCGCCGGGCATCATGTTGGTGTTGAGGTGGTACATCACCCACAGCGACCCGGCGAGGGTGATCACCACCAGGATCAGGGTGAACGCCAGCGCCAGCATTGTCCAACCGCCTTCCGAGCGGAAGTTCATGTGCAGGAAGTACACCATGTGCACCACGATCTGCACCACGGCGAGGCCCATAATGGCGAGCGCCGTGGCGGTCGCGCTGCCGAGCGCGCCGCTCATCACCAGCCAGAACGGAATGGCGGTGAGGATGACGGAGAGCACAAAGCCGGTGAGATAGCCGCCGAGAGAACCGTGAGGCTCCGAGCCGTGCGCATCATGCCCATGCGCGTTGTGCCCGTGGCCGGCGGCGGTGTCGTGCGCGCTCATCGCAGCACTCCCATCAGATAGACGAAGGTGAAGACGCCAATCCAGACCACGTCGAGGAAGTGCCAGAACATGGACAGGCACATCAGCCGGCGCTTGTTGGCGACCACCAGCCCGCGCTGCGTCACCTGCACCATCAGCGTCACCAGCCAGATGGTGCCGAAGGTGACATGCAGGCCATGCGTGCCGACAAGGGCGAAGAACGCCGAGAGGAAGGCGCTGCGCTGCGGGCCGGCGCCCTCGGCGATCAAATGGTGGAACTCGTAGAGCTCGATGCCGAGGAAGGCGAGGCCGAACAGGCCGGTGATGGCGAGCCAGGCCAGCGTCGCGGCCTTGCGGTCCTTCTCCATCGTCAGCATGGCGAAGCCATAGGTGATCGAGGAGAACAGCAGCATCGAGGTGTTGAGCGCGACGAGGTTCAGGTCGAACAGCTCGCGCGGGCCGGGGCCGGCGGCGAAGCTGCCGCCGAGCACGCCATAGACCGCGAACAGCGACGCGAAGATGAGGCAGTCGCTCATCAGATAGATCCAGAAGCCCAGCGAGGTGCTGTGGCCTTCGGGATGCGGGTGCTCGTCGACCTCGTAGAAGACGGGCGCCGGGCTGGCGGTGGTCACGGCGGCGCTCATGCCTTCACCTGCGCGTTGGCGAGCAGCGCGGTACGCGCATCCTCGGTCCGGGCGACGTCGGCGGCAGGAATGTCGAAGTCGCGGTCATAGTTGAAGGTGTGGCCGATCACGGTGGCGATGAGCGCCACGAAGGCCAGCGCGGCGAGCCACCAGATGTACCAGATCAGCGCGAAGCCGAGCACGAAGCTGAGGCCGGCCAGGATCACCCCCGCGCCGGTGTTGCGCGGCATGTGGATGGCCTTGAAGCCGCCCAGCGGGCGCGTATAGCCGCGCTGCTTCATGTCCCACCAGGCGTCGAGATCGTGCACCACCGGGGTGAAGGCGAAATTGTACTCCGGCGGCGGCGAGGAGGTCGCCCACTCCAGCGTGCGCGCGTTCCACGGATCGCCCGTGGTGTCGCGCAGCTTGTCGCGGTTCTTGATGCTGACGCCGATCTGGATCAGGAACGAGGCGATGCCGCAGGCAATGAGGAAGGCGCCGAAGGCGGCGATGATGAACCAGATGTGCAGCGAGGGGTCGTCAAACACCCTGAGGCGCCGCGTCACGCCCATCAGCCCGAGCACGTAGAGCGGCATGAAGGCGACGTAGAAGCCCACCACCCAGAACCAGAACGACATCTTGCCCCAGAACGGGTCGAGCTTGAAGCCGAACGCCTTGGGGAACCAGAAAGCGATGCCGGCGAACAGGCCGAACAGCACGCCGCCGATGATCACGTTGTGGAAATGAGCGACCAGGAACAGCGAGTTGTGCAGCACGAAGTCGGCCGGCGGCACCGCCAGCAGAACGCCGGTCATGCCGCCGATCACGAAGGTCAGCATGAAGGCCAGCGTGTACATCATCGGCAGCTCGAAGCGGATGCGGCCGCGATACATCGTGAACAGCCAGTTGAACATCTTCGCGCCCGTCGGGATCGAGATGATCATCGTGGTGATGCCGAAGAACGAGTTCACGCTGGCGCCCGAGCCCATGGTGAAGAAGTGGTGCAGCCAGACGAGGTAGGACAGGATGGTGATGACGACCGTGGCGTAGACCATCGAGGTGTAGCCGAACAGCCGCTTGCCGGCGAAGGTCGATGTCACCTCGGAGAAGATGCCGAAGGCCGGCAGGATGAGGATGTAGACCTCCGGATGACCCCAGATCCAGATCAGGTTCACGTACATCATCGGGTTGCCCCCGAAGTCGTTCGTGAAGAAGTTGAAGCCGAGATAGCGGTCGGCCGCGAGCAGGGCCAGCACCGCCGTCAGCACCGGGAAGGCGGCGACGATCAGCACGTTGGTGCACAGCGCCGTCCAGGTGAAGACCGGCATCTTCATCATGGTCATGCCGGGGGCGCGCATCTTGACGATGGTACAGATCAGGTTGACGCCGGAGAGCAATGTCCCGACGCCGGCGATCTGTAGCGCCCATATGTAATAGTCGACGCCGACATAGGGACTGTAGCCGATGCCCGAGAGCGGGGGATAGGCCAGCCAGCCGGTCTTGGCGAACTCGCCGACGAACAGCGAGCTCATGACCAGGATGGCGCCCGACACCGTCATCCAGAACGAGAAATTGTTCAGGAACGGGAAGGAGACGTCGCGCGCGCCGATCTGCAGCGGCACCACGAAGTTCATCAGCCCCGTCACCATCGGCATGGCCACGAAGAAGATCATGATCACGCCGTGGGCGGTGAAGATCTGGTCGTAGTGATGCGGCGGCAGATAGCCCTCAGAACCGCCGAAGGCCCAGACCTGCTGGGCGCGCATCATCACCGCGTCAGCGAAGCCGCGCAGCAGCATGATGACGCCGAGCACCATGTACATGATGCCGATCTTCTTGTGGTCCACGCTGGTGAACCACTCGCGCCACAGATAGCCCCAGAGCCGGAAATAGGTGACGGCTCCCAGCAGCGCGAGGCCGCCGAGGGCAACCACGATGAAGGTCACGACCAGGATCGGCTCGTGATAGGGGATGGCTTCGAGGGTGAACCGGCCCAGAAGGAAGCTCGGCTCGATGGTCGGTGACTCGGTCATGGGGGCCGTCAGGAGTTGGAGGGCCGGCGCGGGCCCGCAAGGGCCTCGCTCGACGGCAGGCTGATCGGGACGAGGGGCGAGGCGGACGCCGGCAGCGACAGCACCGGAAGCGGCAGCCCGGCGCCCTGCACGCGATCGAGCCGGCGAGGGCGGGCGGCGCTGGCGGCGGAAAGCGTCAGCGCGGTGGAGAGGTCCGACGGCGTGCAGATGCCCACGACATAGCCGGCGGGCCCGCCGAACACGGTGCCGCGGCGAGCGTGCTTGTCATAGGTCAGCGGCAGCACGTTGCTGACGCTCTCCATGCCGAGCCCGCCCTTGGCGTCGATCGCCATCATGTCGCTCATGCACATCTTGCCGGGCTCGACGCACAGATTGAGGATGGCGTCGAACAGCGTCGGGTCGACATCCGAGAAGCGGCGCACCGGCACGTTCTGGCTCGGCTGCTCGAGGTCGAGATAGGCGGCGCGGGTCAGGTGCTCGTCGCTCGCCTTGGCGTCGGCGACCCAGCGGTCGAAATCGGCTTCCGGCAGGGCCTGGAAGCGGAAGAACATCTGCGAGAAGCCAGCGCCGCTGTAGTTCGACGAGAAGCCGCGCGACTCCACCGGCGCATTGGCGACGGCGTTGAGCTCGGTCTTCATGCTCGGCATGGCGTAGATCATGCCCGCCAGCGTCGGCACGTAGAAGGCGTTCATCACCGAGGAGGCGGTGATGCGGAAGCGGATCGGCCGCCCGACCGGCGCGGCCAGGTCGTTGACGGTGGCGATGCCCTGCTCCGGGTAGATGAACAGCCATTTCCAGTCGAGCGCCACCACCTCGACCTCAAGCGGCGTGGTGCCGGCCGGCACCGGCTGGTCGGCCGAGATGCGGTCGAGCGGGCGGTAGGGATCGAGAAGGTGGGTGCCCATCCAGGTGAGCGCGCCGAGGCAGATGATGATCAGCAGCGGCGCCGACCAGATCACCAGCTCCATCTGGGTCGAGTGGCTCCATTCCGGGTCGTAGGTCGCCGTGCTGTTTGACGCGCGATACTTCCAGGCAAAGAATGCCGTCAGCGCCATCACCGGCACGATGATGAGCAGCATCAGCAGCGTCGACACGATCAGCAGGTCTCGCTGCTGTGCAGCGATATCGCCGGTCGGGTCGAGCACGACAAAGTTGCAGCCGCCGAGAGCGGCGACCAGGGGCAGCAGTGCCATGAGTTTAAGACGACGCAACGGCATGTACACCCGCGATGTTACGATCCTGGAGCCAATAGCTGCACCGCAGCAATTTCAATATCAAGTCGGATACGCGATGTCGAAGTGTCGCATCCCGGCTAATAGAGAACGATGCTAACCGTGCCGTTCGAATTCGAAAGGCCCGAATAGGCACGAGACTACAGTTTATATTTATCCCAGCTTCGGTAAGAACTATGAGCGCACCAAGCACGACGATTGAGCAGGACGCTCGGGAAATACACGCTCATCGTGGCGATGTGGCTCCCGGAGAGATAGCCGTTGGTGTCGTCATCGGCCGCGCCTCGGAGTTTTTCGATTTCTTCGTCTACGCCATTGCCTCCGTGGTGGTGTTCCCGAAGCTGGTCTTCCCCTTCGTCGATCCGCTCAAGGGCACGCTTTACTCCTTCGCGATCTTTGCGCTCGCCTTCATCGCCCGTCCGGTCGGCACGACGCTGTTCATGGCGATCGACCGGCACCATGGCCGCGGCGTCAAGCTCGCAGCGGCGCTGTTCCTGCTCGGCACCTCGACGGTCGCCATCGCGTTCCTGCCATCATACGACACGATTGGCGTCGCGGTAATCTGGCTGCTGGCGATCTTCCGCATCGGCCAGGGCCTCGCCTGGGGCGGCACCTGGGACGGGCTCGCGCCGCTGCTCGCCATCACCGCGCCGGAGGGCAAGCGCGGCTGGTACGCCATGCTGCCGCAGCTCGGCGCGCCGATCGGCCTCATCATTGCCAGCGCACTGTTCGCCTTCTTCCTCGGCAACCTCTCGGCCGCCGATTTCTTCGACTGGGGCTGGCGCTACCCGTTCTTCGTCGCCTTCGCCATCAACGTCGTGGCGCTGTTCGCGCGGCTACGCATGGCGGTGACGCCGGAATATACCCGCCTGTTCGAGAGCGGCGATCTGGAGCCGCAGAAGGTTTCCGAGACGCTGCGGATGGAGGGCAAGGGCATCATCGTCGGCGCCTTCGCGCCGCTGGCGACCTTCGCGCTGTTCCACATGGTCACGGTGTTCCCGCTCTCCTGGGTGTTCCTGTTCACCGATGAGCGGCCAACCCGCTTCCTGCTTATCGAGGCACTCGCCGCCTTCTGCGGCCTGGCAGCGGTGGCGGTTTCGGGCACGGTCGCCGACCGCGTGGGCCGGCGCACGCTGCTCGGCGGCTCGGCGGTGGCGATCGCGGTATTCTCGGGCTTCGCGCCGCAGTTGCTGGCCGGCGGCGTGCTCGGCGAGGCGGTGTTCATGGTGCTCGCCTTCACGCTGCTCGGCATCTCCTTCGGCCAGTCCTCCGGCGTGGTGGCCTCGAACTTCGCGGCGAAATACCGCTACACCGCCTCGGCGCTGACCAACGATCTCGCCTGGCTGTTCGGCGCCGGCTTCGCGCCACTCGCCGCGCTGCTGCTGTCCAGCGAGTTCGGCCTTATCGCCTCGGGCGCCTATCTGCTCTCCGGCGCGGTGTGCACGCTGCTGGCGCTGCGCTTCAATCGCCGGCTGGAAATGGCCGCCGCCGGCTGAGCTTGCGTACGCCCTGCGCTTTGCCTAGTCACGAACGAGGACAGCGCGGGGCGCGGACGTGACGGCCGAACAAGCTTCCGGAAACCAGACCTTCGCGCGGCTGCTGCGACGGCTCGCGCGAATCAGCGAGCTCGGCATCGTCGTGCTCGCCGCCGGCGTCGGCGTGATCGCCGGTGGCGTCGTCATCGTCATGAACATGGCGACGCAGGCACTGCACGAGGCGCTGTTCCGCATCCCCATCGACGCGCATCTGTCGATCACGCCCGGCATCGCGCCAGCGCTGGTCCTCCTCGTGCCGGCGCTGGGCGGGCTCGTTTTCGGGCTGATCTTCTTCAAGGCGTTTCCGCGCTCCGGCCCCGCGCCGGTCGACCCCATCGAGGCGAACGCGCTGCATGGCGGACGCATGTCGGCACACGAGAGCCTCATCGTCGCCGTGCAGACCATCGCCTCCTCCGGTGTCGGCGCCTCGGTCGGCACCGAGGCCGGCTACACCCAGGCGGCGGGCGGGCTCGCCTCGCGGCTCGGCCAGCTCTTTCACCTCCGGCGCGGCGATCTTCGGCTGCTGGTCGCCTGCGGCGCCGGCGCGGCGATCGGCGCGGCGTTCGATGCGCCGCTGATGGGCGCCTTCTACGGCTTCGAGCTGGTGCTCGGCACCTATGCCATCCCGGCCTTCGTGCCGATGATGACGGCGAGCTTCACCGCCGCGCTCACCGCCCGTCTGGTGCAGCCGGCGCCGCTGCCGCCGCTGCCCGATCTCGGCTCGCCGGGCATCGACGCCCTGCCCTCGGTGCTGCTGCTCGGCTTCCTCTGCGCGCTGGTCGGCATCGCCGTGATGCGCGGCGTGACGCTGGTCGAGGCCGGCTTCCGGCGCTCGCGTCTGCCCGCCTTCCTGCGCCCGGCCATCGGCGGGCTGATCGTCGGCGCGCTGGCGCTGGGCAGCCCGGCGGTGTTCTCCGCCGGGCACGGCGCAGTGCATCACTACATCGTCGCCGACGGCACGCTCAGCGTTTTCGCCCTGCTGCTCGTCGGCAAGGTCGCGGCCTCCTCGGTGTCGATCGGCTCGGGCTTTCGCGGCGGCCTGTTCTTCGCTTCGCTGCTGATGGGCGTGTTCGCCGGCCGCGCCTATGCCGCCGGCCTCGGCATCCTGCTGCCGGATCTGGCGACACCGCCGGCTTTCCACGCCATCATCGGCATGAGCGCGCTCGCCGTCGCCGTGGTCGGCGGGCCGATGACGATGACGCTGCTGGCGCTGGAGATGACCGGCGATCTGCAACTCACCCTCGCCGTGCTCGCGGCCTGCGGCGTCGCCTCGCTCGCCACGCGCCAGCTGTTCGGCTTCTCCTTCGCCACCTGGCGCTTCCACCTGCGCGGCGAGAACATACGCGGCGCCCATGACATTGGCTGGCTGCGCGAGATGACGGTTGCCAGCCTGATGCGCCGCGACGTGCCGCAGCTCGATGCCGGCACGCCGGTCGCGGAGGCCCGCCATGCCTGGCCGCCGGGCTCCGTGCCCTGCCTCGTCGCGACCGAAGGCGGCCACTATGCCGGGCTGGTGACGCCCGCCGCGCTCTATGCTGCCGACGTGCCCGACGGCCCGGTCGGCGCGCTGCTGCACCACGCCGACGACGTGCTGCGCCCCGACATGACCATCCGCGAGGCGCTCGACAGTTTCGAGCGTACGGAAACCGACGCTCTCGCCGTCGTCTCGCCGGTGGGCCAGGTGGTCGGGCTGCTCAGCGAGGCGCATGCTGTGCGGCGCTACAGCGAGGAACTAGGGCGGCGGCTCGGCGAACTCACCGGCGAGAGGACCGCCTGATCCGGCGCACCAGCTGCTGCTGATGGTGGCACGGACCTTCCACAGGCGCCGCGCCACCCTGCCATGCGTATCCAGCTAGCCGACCGGATGGGGCCGGTGCAGCTTGACGTCGGGATTGAGCCGCACGCCGAAGCCCGGCTTGTCGAGCGCGCTCGCCTTCATCCGTCCATTGACCGGCACCGGCTCGTCGAGCAGCAGCGGCGTGAACATCGGCACCACCTGGTCCGGCACCGGATGCATCATCAGGAACTCGGCGAAGGGCGAGTTATGCCGGGTGATGACGAAATGATAGCTGTAGACCGACGAGCCATGCGGCACGACCAGCGTGGAATGCGCGTCGGCCAGCGCCGAGATCTTGATCAGCTCGGTCACGCCGCCACACCAGCCGACATCCGGCTGGATGATGTCGCAGCAGCCCATTTCCAGCAGCAGGCGGAAGCCCCAGCGCGTCGCCTCGTGCTCGCCGGTGGTGACCAGCATGCCCTTCGGCACGTTCTTGCGCAGCTCGGCATAGCCCCAGTAGTCGTCGGGCGAGAGGCATTCCTCGATCCATTTCAGCCCGTACTCCTTCGCCTTGTGGGCGAGGCGGGTCGCGTAGTTGAGGTCGAGGCTCATCCAGCAGTCGAACATCAGCCAGAAATCGTCGCCGCAGCGCTCGCGCATCGTGGCGAGCTCCTCGATGTTCGCCTTCAAGCCCTCCTCGCCCTCGGCCGGCACATGATGCAGGGGCATCTTGCCGCCGATGAAACCGAGCTCTTTGGCGATATCGGGTCGCGCGCCGGTGGCGTAGAACTGCAATTCGTCGCGCACCGGGCCACCGAGCAGTGCGTGTACCGGCTCCTTGCGCACCTTGGCGAGCAGGTCCCACAGCGCGAGGTCGACGCCGGAAATGGTGTTCACCACCACGCCCTTACGGCCGTAATACTGGGTGGCGAAATACATCTGGTCCCAGATCTTCTCGATCTCGGTGACCTTGCGGCCGATCAGGAAGCGGGAGAGGTGCTTCTCCACGATATAGGCGCCGATCTCGCCGGCCGTCGTCACCGCGAAGCCGACGGTGCCGTCATCCGCCTCGATCTCCACCACCAGCGTGCCCAGCACGTTGATGCCGAAGCTCTGCCGGCTCTGGCGGTATTCGGGATATTTGCCCATCGGCGTGCCGATATGGTCGTCGATCCAGTGTCCCGCGCCCTGGTCGTGATAGTCCGCCCCGCCGCCACGCACGGTGAAGGCACGCACGGCTTTGATGGTCGGCATGGTCATGGTGGTCGGTGCTCCCGGAAGATGAAGGACCCGCGGCGGAAATCGCCCGCCGCGGGCTTGTCGTCAGCGGCTCGCGGCCGGAGCGGCGGCTCGCGTCTCGCGGCCGACGCCGATGGCGGCGAGGGCGAAGACGAGGACGGCGCCGATCAGCGTCGTGCCGGCGAGCAGGTAGAGGCCCGCCGAGGTCGATTCGAAGGTGGCTTCCGCCCAGTTCTTCACGTTCGGCGCCACGAAGCCGCCGAGCGAGCCGAGCGAGTTGATCAGCGCGATGCCGCCCGCCGCCGCCACGCCGCCAAGATAGCCGGTCGGCAGCGTCCAGAAGATCGGCTGCACCGAGATGAAGCCGGCCGCGGCGAAGCACAGCGCGATCATCGACAGCAGCGGCGAGCCTGAGGCCACCGAGGCAGCGATGCCGGCGGCGCAGACCACGAGGATGCCGCCGGCGAACAGGCGGCGCTCGCCGGTCTGGTCCGACCAGCGCGGCAGGAAGTAGGTGGCGAGCATGGCGCACACCCACGGAATGGCGGTGACGATGCCGACTGTCAGCCCGACCTTGGTGCCGAGCAGGCCGGCGACCTGGGTCGGCAGGTAGAACACCACGCCATACACGCTCATCTGGATGATGAAGTAGATCAGCGCGAAATACAGCACGCGCCCGCTCTTGAGCGCCGCGAGGGTGCCGCGCGGGCCGTGCGACTGCTTGGCGGTGTCCTCGGCGCTCAGCGCGGCCTGCAGCACCGACTTCTCCGCCGGCGTCAGCCACTTGGCATCGGACGGCTTGTTGTCGAGGTAGAAATACGCCCAGACGCCGACCGCCGAGGCGAGCAGGCCCTCGACCAGGAACATCCACTGCCAGCCATGCAACCCGCCGACGCCCTGGAACTCCAGCAGCAGGCCCGACAGCGGCGAGCCGAAGATGAAGGCCAGCGGCGCGCCGAAGTAGAACAGGCCCATGGCCCGGCCGCGCGCGAAGGAAGGGAACCAGTAGGTCAGGTACAGGATCACGCCGGGGAAGAAGCCGGCCTCGGCGACGCCGAGCAGAACGCGCAATATGTAGAAAGTGGTCTCGTTATGGGCGAACATCATCGCCGCCGAGATCAGGCCCCACGTCACCATGATGCGCGCCATCCAGATCTTGGCGCCGACGCGGTGCATGATCAGGTTGGAGGGCACTTCGAACAGGGCGTAGCCCAGGAAGAAGATGCTGGCGCCGAACGCGAAGGCCGCGTTGGAAATGCCGGTATCGGCCTGGAAGGCCGCCTTGGCGAAGCCGACATTGGCCCGGTCGAGGAAGGCCAGTATGTACATCAGCAGCAGGAACGGCAGCAGCCGCTTGGTGACCTTGCTGATGGTCGGGAGAAGTAACGGTGTCTGCGCAGCCATGCGGGCGCCCTCCTTGCTAGATGGACATACGCCGCTCTTGCGCCCGGAAGCCTCCGGCCGCTGCGATCTTCATTGTTGTTGGAGGGGCCGCCGTTTACCGGCGGCGCCTCGTCAGTACACGGCTCTTCCGCCGGAGATGTCGAAGACGGCGCCGGTTGAGAAGGCGCAGTCCTCGGAGGCGAGCCAGGCGATGAGGGCGGCGGCTTCCTCGACGGCGAGGAAGCGGTTCATCGGGATCTTCGACAGCATGAAGTCGATGTGTTCCTGCTTCATCTGGT
>NZ_JBMSDU010000013.1:0-134711 GCF_049445835.1 Ancylobacter sp. VNQ12
ATCCAATCCGCAAAAGAATTCCATCAGCCGCCTCCTGCGTTGCGAAACACCAGGAGTTTGACGCGTTGGCGCCGGCGGCGGCAGCGAATTCGAAGACCCAGAACCGTCCCGCCGATTACGGGCGGCAATCGTGCGGTCGTGTTACCTCGCTCCCCCCTCGGCGCCCTCCATGATGCGCCGGGGCACGCCAGACTGCGATGCGGTCGAGGCACCGTCATCGCGGCCCTCCAGCATCTGGTCGCACGACAAACAGGCCGGAGGACTGCGGCGTGATCGCGGAAATCTCGCGCAGCGTAGCCGCCGTCTGAGCGCCTTCAGAACGGCCCCCGGTCTGTACCCGATCAGCAGAGGTCGTGCCGTCGGCTTGCGCGATGAACAGCGGCGCGCGCGTCCACGCCTGTGGATCGGCGGTCGCGACAGTGACGGTTCCGGCGATCTCGCCGTCGCCGACAAGAGGTGCGAGGGCCGCGACATAGGCTCGCGTTTCTGCCGGTAACGCACGGCCGTCCGCAAGATATTCGTCGTAGCGGCCGGGACCGGCGTTGTAGGCCGCAAGGAAGCCCGGCGAGCCGTAACGGTCGTGCATTTCGCGCAGGTAGGCCGCGCCTGCCAGGATGTTGTCGCGCGGGTCGTAGGGGTCGTTACCGAGACGATGGCGGATACGCAGCGCCGGCCAGGTATCGGGCATGATCTGCATGAGCCCCATCGCACCCGCTCGGGAGATCGCGCGCACGTCGCCCGCGCTTTCGGCGCGTATGACGGCGCGAATCCAGGCCGCCGGAACGCCGAAGCGCTGCGAGGCCTCGGCAACATAGGCGGCGATCGGATCGGCAGGTTCGGTTCGCTCGACCGCGCTCTGAGCCAGAGTGGCGGCGGGCGATCCGGCGCCGAAAAGCAGACCGGAAAGGAGAAGGATGGCGAGATGCCGGGCGGCATGCGTCCGCCCGGAATCCACGAAGCGCCTGTGAGGTGAGTGAAGCGTCCGCATGGCCTCAGTCCCGCTCGCCGCGCTTCGGCGGACGGTTCCAGTGGAGGCCCCAAGTCGTCTTATCGTCGCCGGATTGGAACAGATTGGCGCGCACTGGCTGCGCGAAGACGGGATCGTCGAGGAGCAGCGAGACGTACTCGCCGGCCTTCTCGCCGGTGCGCTTCCAGCCGGCGCCGACCTCGGGGCCATCTTCGTCGCCGAGATGGACGCGGTAGTCCGGCGCGTTCTCGGCGTCTGAAGGTTCGGCCGGAAAGAGAGAAAGCGCGGCGTCGAGGGTGAGCGTGTGGACGCGGCCGGAATAGCCGGATTTCGTGCGGGTGAACTGACCGATCTGTGGCATGGGAAGGTTCCTTCTGCTGCTTGTGAGGGAGAGGTTCGGCGCGCCCCTCAACGTGTTTGGGCACGCCATTCGAAGTGGCCGCTGTCGTCTTCGTCGGTCCACACCGGCATCGCGCGGCCAATGATCGAGCTGGTGGGAATGGGACCGAAGTAGCGGCCGTCGAGGCTGTCGCGGACGGACCAGTTCATGAGGAAGATCTCGCCGTCCGCGATGCGCCGGCAGCCCTGCCAGACCGGCAGATCCCGGCCGAGGCGGTCACGTCGCAGCGCCTCTCCCATCGCGATGCCATCGACGGTGATGCGAGCGCCGGTTCGGCAGACCTGCTGCCCCGGAAGGCCGGCAACGCGCTTCATGAGCGGGACGCCGCGCGGCAGGTAGCCGCGCTCGGCCAGGAACGTGGCGAGCGGTTCGGGAGCGGCCACGGCGACCAGGTCAGTCACTTCGAGACGCGGTGATCGGTCGACGGAATAGAGCCCGATCGGCGTGCTGGCCGAGGCGTTCCAAATCAGCTTCGGCGCATTGTGGATGAACGACAGGCCGCCGATCAGCATCACGGCGAAATACGTCGTCATGACGTAGCCGAAGCGGGTCATGGCTCGGCACTCCGGCGCTTCAGGAATGCCCGATGCTGCTCGAACGTGTAGGCACGAGGCTCGTGGCCTGCCGTCAGGCGGTTGTGGATGTGCCGCCAATGATCGGGCGAGACCGCTGCCGGATCGATGTTGCGCGCTTCGATGGCGTCGATGAGTTGGAGTACGTGCTCGACCTTCGGCCAGCCTTCGAGCTTGAGCAGGATGTCGCCGCCAGGGCGCACGAACGGCAGCGTCTGATAGGGTTGGCGCGGCGAGACGGCGCGCACGATGTCGATGCGCGAGATGATCGTGCCGAAGTCGTTGGAGGCCCAGCGGACGAACGCGAAGATGCTGCCCGGCTGGTAGGAGAGGACACGCCGGCGGCGATCCAGAATCTGTTCGTGGACGTCGTCTCCGAACCGGATCCAGTATTCGATCCTCTTCTCGATCCAGGTCAGTTCGACATGAGTCAGATGGTCGGACGCGAGCGCGGACGGCGACGGGCCGCTGCGCACGCGCGAGGCCGCGGTGCCGGTCATGATGGGTCTCCTTCGGTCGGGGGAAATTCGCGCGCGAGCAGGTCGCGCAGCATGTCGGCGACCGTGACGCCGCGCCGGAATGCCGCGATCTTGATGCGCCCGCGCAATTCGGAGGTGACGTCGATGGTCAATCGCGCCGAGAACGCGGCGATGCCCGGGTCGCGCGCAGGCGGCGCCGCTGACGATTTGATCCAGTGTTCAGCACCGCCGGGCCGGGCTGCGAAGCCGCGTTTCTGAGACGGCCCGGTCATAGTCCGAGCCTCCCGATCTCGACGCACAGCGCGGCGATCTCGCGCGCGGCCGGGCTGTCGTCGTCGACCTCCGACACCAGGCGTCCGGACTGCGCCGTATCGGCGAAGGCAACGCGCTGGCCGATGGTGGATGCCAGCACCGGCGGATCGTGATCGGCGAGCGTCTCGGCCGTTTCGCGAGCGATGACGGTTCGTGCGCCGCATCGGTTCAGCACGAAGCGGGCCGCGAGCTGCGGACGATAGATGCGCGCCTCGCCGAGCAGCGCCAGCATCTCGGCCGAGGCCCAGCCGTCGAATGGCGACGGCTGCACCGGGATCAGGACGAGATCGGCGGCGAGCAATGCGGAACGCATCAGCCCGGCGACGCGGGGCGGCCCGTCGATGACGATGTGATCGGCGTCGCGCGCCAGCTCCGGCGCTTCGCGGTGGAGCGTGTCACGCGCCAGGCCGACGACGCCGAAGAGGCGCGGCAGGCACTCGCGCGCGCGTTGCTGTGACCAGTCGAGCGCAGAGCCTTGCGGGTCCGCGTCGATCACGGTGACGCGCTGGCCGCGTCGCGCCCATTCGCCGGCGAGGTGCAGCGCGAGCGTCGTCTTGCCGACACCACCCTTCTGGTTGAGGAGCGCGACGATCATGACGCGCTCCCGGCCGCTGGCCGGCGGTTATCCGCAGGCGGGCAAAACGCGGCACCCGTTAGAAGAATTCCGTAGGAATTCTGGTTAGAGAAGTTACGGGTGCCGCAAGCTTTTGATTCGATACGCGGAATCGTCGATTCCGGTCCCCGATAGCACGAGGATCGGGTCCCCGATGGCACGATAGGGGCGGTCCCTGATAGCACGAGGCAATTCACAGCTTATCCCCAGGGCGCGTGTTGGAACGGCGGCGTCGCGGCGCGCCGAACGGCGCCGGATCGGTCGGGGCGAAGGAAAGGCGATCGGGGCCGCTGGTCGGCTGCTCGATGGTCAGCCGGTAACCGGGCAGTGCCTGACGGCGGACGATGTCGCGCAGGTCGTAGGCGAAGTGCTTGAGCGGCGAGAGCGAGCCGGACTTGGCGTGGAGGTGGATGAAATCGAAGCTCCAGCCGAACTCCTGGCGGCCGCCATGCTTGCGCACGAGCCGGTAGAGCCAGCGTTCGAGCCCGCCCGTGAGATCGAAGTAGGCGCGGTCGATCGTCAGCACGAGCGCGTCGTCGAGGACCGCGGCGTAGAACCAGTCGGGCACGATCAGCTCGAGGCCAAGGGGCCGTCCTCGGCTGTCGGCTTTCTCCTTCCACTCGTTGATCCAGGAGAAGCGATGCATCCGCCGCTCGGTGGGCTGGCGGATCGATGTGGCGACCGTGGTTGACTGTAGACGGTCGAGCGCGGCCTTGAGGCGGTCGTAGTCGCGCAGCGACACGCCGCGGCCGATGAAGTTCAGGATCTCATACGGGGTGGTGCCCATGAGCCGCGACGGGCGTAGGCCGGCGTCGCGCGCTTCGACGATCTGGGAGGCTGCCCAGATCAGCACGTCCGCGTCCCAGATGGTCGCCATGCCATGCTCGGGGACGGCTTCGACGCGGATGACGATCGAGCCCGCCTTGAAGTCGATCGGCGCCAGGCGCTTCGACTTGGCGAGCGAGAAGAACGGATAGGCCATGAGGTCCTGCGCATCTCGCGGCGCGAGGTCGCCGGGCAGCGCTCGGAAGAGATCGAGCTGCTCGCGTTCGCTACTGTGATGGCGGGACGACATGCCGGCACGTCTCAGCGCGCGTGGCGGCCGGCGTGGACCGGCGTCGTCGGTTCATGACGCTTAGCGGGAAGGACGGCGCCGCGCGGATCCGACGTGGATGTGACTGCACCCCGATCGGCCCAGGCCTGCAGGTCGTCGATAGCGTAGACGACACGGCCGCCGAGCTTGCGATACGCCGGGCCGGTTCCGTAGGTCCGGTGTTTTTCCAGCGTGCGGCCGGAAAGACCTAAGAAACGAGCGGCTTCAGGGGTGCGTAGAAAGCGCGGCGGCAAACCGGCGAGGTTGGCGGACATGATCGGGCCTCCGGGGCGTTCGTTGAGGCCGCTGGCGATCAGCGGCGGGCGAAGGCCACGGTGGCGAAGAGCTGCTGTCTGGGGGGATGGTGAAGATAGAGGGGGCTATTTCGCACCCCCTGCAATGGGACGCCGTCAGCGCCGTCGGCGTCGACGCAGCAGATCACGATAGCCGCCATCGACCATGGCGAGGCCATCGCGCACGAGCCGAATGGTGGAATCGCGAAGCGCTGATGTTTTCCAGGAGTCGGAGGCGACGCGGGACACGCCGAACATCACCTCCGCAATCTCCCGGTAGGTCGCACGGCAGGCGCGGCCGTCAAAGGCCCGCAGCATGTGACGGAGGCGCTGCCGGCGCTGAAGCGTCACGCGCAGATCGGCGGGCGGAGGCGGCGCTTGGAGCCCGCCCCAGAGGCGCGAGATGGCCTCGATCCGATCTGGTGCATCAGTGTCCAGCGGGACGACCGCGGCCAGCGGCTGGTCGGGTTCGATGCCGCCGAGCAGCACGACGTGGACTGCGTCGGCGCCGTCTCCGTGGATTGCGTGGAGTTCGTGCGCGCTGCGGTGCGTTGCGCTCGGATCAAGTGCGGGCAGTGGTGCGCCGGCCGAGCCAAGGGATGGCGACGCGATCAGCAGAACCTTTCCAAGGTCGGCCTCCGTCGTCCAGTGAACCGGCTCCTCGATGGCGCTGTGGCTTGGGTGGGCAGGGAAATTGCAACCCCCAGCGCAGGCGGAACGACGTGGTCGCCTGCTTAGGGTCATCCATCTCTTTCAACGCTTTTGCATAGTCGCGCTGGTAATCGACATTTCGGCGCAAGCATTCCCACGCCAGGTCGGAAATGCCGAGATCGTCGAAATAGTCGTAACTGGTCGAAACTCGCCACTGCGATGGGTCCGGCGCCATCGATTACCTCCTGGCTCACATGGTTCATGTCTCCGGGCCGGATACGATTCCCGGTTGAGCTGGATCAGGGAAGACCCGGAAAAAGCGCCGCGTGATCGCTGCGGCGCATCGCGGACCCGTTCAGTGATGGCCGCGCCGAAGCAGGTCGCGGTAACCGTGTTCGGTCATCCATCGGGCGCGCAGGAGATGGCATTCATGGATGTGCCGAGCGCGCTCGGGATCATCACGGGGGTCAATGCCGAACAAAATGGTAACCGCCTCGCGCCAGTCCGCGCCCTCGGCATCGGCGTCGAGCAGGCGAACGTAGAGCTTCAAATGTTTGATGTCGTAGTCGGTCAGCGACGCGCCTCCGGGCGGTTCGTCAAGAAAATCCGGCGCGGTCATGATGGGTCCCCCGACACATCAACGGCGACAGCCATTCGATTCCGGGTCGACTTTATCGAAGTTTTGAATTGTCGTAAGCTGTACGCGTAGACATCGCGTGATGCAGTGCAGACATCACTACGCGCCGCACTGTCAATCTTCGTCGGCGTCCTGCCGCTCAGCCCGTTCAAAAAACGCGACCGGATCGATTTCAAGCACGATCGCCAGCTTTTCCAGCATATCGATCGTCGCGGCGTGCTGTTCCCGCTCAAGCATGCCGACATAGTTGCGATTGATCTCGGCACGATCGGCAAGTTCCTCCTGCGACAAGCCCTTGGCGTGTCTCAGTCGACGCAAATTTCTGGCGACAAGCTCCCGCAATCTCATGCGGAGAGGTCGCCGTTTCCCCTAATATACTGCCACCTAGTAAACTAGTGATTCGTACATGAGAAAAGGCCCGGAGTCATTTTTCCGGGATGATCGGGAGCTTTCGGCCGCCTGCAGGACCCGATTCCCACAGGCGTGATGCCCCGCCCGGTAATCCGGACGGGGCATCGGTGGTGGCTCAGTCGCCATTCCGGCGGTTGGGCCGGGACCAGATGAGGCTGTAACCGTCGCCATCCTCGTCGTCGAAAAGGTTGGCGTAGATCGGGGCGTTGAAGCTCGGGTCGTCCAGCTTCAGGCCGAGATAGTCGCGGCCCTCGTTGGAGCGCTTGGACCAGGCGGCGCCGATCTCGGCTCGGCCGACGAAGACGCGGTGGCTGGGAGCGTTCTCGCCGGTGGAGCGGGCGTCGGGGACGATGCGGACGTTCTTGGTCTGGACGCTGAGGGTGACGATTTCGCCGGTGAACTCGTTCGAGCCGGTCTTCTTGAAGGTGCCGATGGTCGCCATGGGAAGTCTCCTTGATCTGTCCTTCGAGCCCGCACCATTGCGGCCTCGATGGTGATCGACCGGCCGGAGGCGATCGACGGCGCACCCGCAGGGCTTCAGACAGCAGAGGAGGGACTTTCTTGTCCCGCGAGGAATGACGGCGTAGCCGGCAGGGGAAGAAAGTCTTGACGGCGCTGTTGCGCCATAGGCGATCGAGGCGAAGCCGTCCTTCGGCCAGATACACCCATCGAAGAGGCCGTCTTGGAGCGCTCGACTGGGCAGAGCCGATCAACGGAGACGGTGGCGCCCCCCTCGGTGCCCGGTGAATACGCGGCACTATCACCGGCGGTCCTTGTCTCCCGGTCCCGACGCAGCGCGTGCATCGGTTCCCACGCCACGCTTCCGGTCAGAACGCTAAAGCTCCTGCACCATCAATGTGCCGAGTCATCGACGCCCGCTGGTCAAGATTGCTCAACCGGCCGCCGCCTCCCGGCCCGAATCTAACGGCCCATCGCCGCCTGACCCCTGCCTGTTCCACGATGCTGAGGACGGCTTCGATATGCCTCTGGTCCGCCGCGACGTTGCGAGGATGTCAGCCCCGAGCGAGGTTCTGCCCGGATCGGGGCGGGCTCGGCGCCCGCGATCCGAATCCAGGCCGTCGCGCCGATAGCGATGGCGCCGATCACGGAGAAGATGAACTGCCAGGTCTCCGAAGGCATGGCATGCTTCGCGATACCGTGAACGGCATGGTAGCCGGCGATGGCCGCCGGTGCCGCGAAGACAAGTCCGATGGTCAGCCGGAGCCAGACCGGACGCACCAGGGCGAAGAGGAACTGGCCGATGCCGAGCATCAGCCCGGCGGCGAGGAGCCCGACGACGATGCTGCCGGGCCAGCCCGCCCCAGTGCCATAGGCCCACGTGCCGACGGTGATGCCCGCGAACAAGGGCAGCGCGTAGATAGCGAGGGTGAAGAGCAGCCAGCAGACGACGCCAATTGCTGTGATGCTCAAGAGAATGCCGAGTACCATGGTGGTGTGCTCCGTGAGATGAAGGTCTACGGTCGCGCCTTCCACCACCACCACGGCGCAGATGTCAGTATAGCCGAAGTTGAGTGATGGCGGCAGCGGAAATCCGTTCGGATTTCCGCTCGGCCGAGCGGACCGTCGCCCTCAAGGGGCGAATGGATCGACTTCGCGGATGATCGCCGAGGCGTCTCCGTCGTATTCGGAGGCAGGCATGACACTCATCGTGCCGTCGCCTGCTTTGAAGATGACGATCGCGACCATGAGCGTGGTGGCGAGGCTGAAGGCGAAGGCGTGAGCGTCGTTGAGGGACATTGTTCCGACTCCTGTCTGGAGGCGGGGGACCATCCCCCGCGCGACAGGCGCCCGATGTGTCCGGCCGAGGGCCGCAATCACCGCGGAGGCGAAGCCTCAAGGCCGCACGCTCGCGTAGCCGACCCTTCACGGGTTGATGGCGTCAGGCCATCGATTGGACCAAGGATCAGCGCATTGCGAGCGGGGTGGTGCCTCGTTCGGACAGACCCGGAGAGGGAAGTGGACTGCTGCGTGTGAAGCTTACGCTTAGGCTGGCTAAATCGTGAGTGCCGCCGTCATGATGCCAGCGCGTCCAGAACCGGGCACTCCGGAACATCCTCGCCGGAGCATCGCGAGGCGGTCGCCGCCAGCACCTTTTCGATCCGCTTGAGGTCGGCGATCTTCGCTCGCACGTCCATGAGGTGTCGCTCGGTCCGCTCCTTCACCTCGGCACAGGTCTGAGTGCCGCCATCGACAAGTTCGAGCAAGCCGCGGATTTGCTCGATGGCGAAGCCGAGCTCACGGGCGCGTAGAATGAAGCGCAGGCGGGAGACGTGGCCCTCGTCATAGACGCGGTACCCTGACGCGGTGCGCGGCGGATCGGGCATCATGCCGATCTTCTCGTAATAGCGGATGGTTTCGAGATTGCAGCCCGTGCGCCGGGCGAGTTTGGCCCGCTGCAACCCTCTCCCTGAAACGTGATCGCTCATCGTTCGAAAAGCCTCTTGAGCCTGTAGTTGCTACAGACCCTAGGCTGCAATCAAATGAAAATCGAGGGTCGAGTCGCATGAGCAATACGAATATCGAAGCGGCACCGCTGAGCGCGCCCCAGAAAACCGAGGACCGGAGGAAGACCTGGTTCGCGGTCGGCGGCGTGATTGGCGCGATCCTCGCCTCGACCTGCTGCATTGCACCGCTCGTGCTTTTGACGCTCGGCATTTCCGGGGCCTGGATCGGCAACCTCACGGCGCTCGAACCCTACAAGCCCTATTTTGCAGTGGTAGCGCTGGTTTTCATCGGGCTTGGTTTTCGGCAGGTCTATTTCAAGCCGAAACCCGCTTGCGTGGAGGGATCCTACTGCGCCCGGCCGGAATCCTCCGTCATCACCAAGACCGCTCTCTGGCTGGCGACCGTGCTTGTCGTCCTGGCCTTGACGATCAACTGGTGGGCGCCGCTGTTTTATTAGGAGAAGTTGACATGAAACGATCCCTCATCATCGGCGCGAGCGTGCTCGCTCTGGGCGCCGGCGGCATATTATCCATGGTCGCCGTCTCGCCACTTGCCGCGCAAACGGCGGCAACCCAGGTCGCGGCTCTCCGGACGATGAGCTTCACCATCGAGAACATGACCTGCGCACTGTGTCCGGTGACGGTCAAATCAGCAATGGAGCGCGTCAGCGGCGTGCGATCGGTTCGGATCGACTTCGACGCCAAGACGGCGACCGTCGTCTTTGATCCCTCGATCGCGACGCCGGAAGCGATCGCGGCGGCCTCGACGAACGCGGGATATCCGGCGGCGGTACAGCAGGGAAGCTGAAGTGAGCGAATTGCCGAGCTTCGAACTGCGTCCCGGCGTAGCCTTTCCCGACTGGGCGGCGGTGACCTCGCCAACCGCGGCGGATGCGCTGGTCGCGATTCTCTCCGCCATCGATCCAGCCAAGAACTGGAGCGGCTACGACGACGAGGAAGATCGCGTGCGACAGGCGGTCATCGAAGGTCTGGCGGAGTTGGATGGCGCGCCGGACGCCGAGTGGATCGCGGCTCTGACTGGGCTTGACGAGGGCCGTGTGGCGGCGCTCCTAGACCGGCTGGCGGCGCGCGATCTCGTGGTCCGCGATGGCGGCAGCAACGCCATCCTTGGCGCCTATCCGTTGACCACCCGATCAACCGAACACCGCGTCGGGTTTGGCGGCAAAGTTACGCACGCCATGTGCGCCATCGATGCGCTCGGCACGGGGGCCATGTTCGACGCCGACGTGGTGATCGAGTCTCGCTGCCGCGCGTGCGGCGGTCCTATCCGGATCGCCACAAAGGACCGTGGAATCGCGCTGGATTCCGTGGAGCCAGGATCGACAGTCGTGTGGTCTGGCAACCAATATGAGGGAGCTTGCGCGGCGACCTCTCTTTGCACCGTAATCGCCTTCTTCTGCTCCGAGGCGCACCTCGAAGACTGGTGGAGAACGAACCGATCCGGCTCGGAAGGGTACCGCCTCACGCCGGACGAGGCGATGCAGGTCGGACGGGCGCTGTTCGAGCCGGTGCTCACGCGGGCGGGCTGCGCTGTCGGGAGGTTGGCATGAAAGACACGACCATCCTGAAAACCGGAATCATCGGATCGGTCATCGCGGCGATCTGCTGCGCAACACCGATCCTGGTCATCGCGCTCGGCGCTCTTGGCCTGTCGGCTTGGCTCGGGTGGGTCGACTATGTGCTCATTCCAGCGCTCGTCCTCTTTCTCGCGATCACTGCCTATGGGCTCTGGCGGCGGCAGCGGGCGGCGGCGTGCTGCGCCTCTGAAACACAATCGAACAAAGGAAGGGCCTGACATGGCCGATTGCTGCAGCACGGACGGAAGCCGGAAGAGTGGCTATGATCTCGCCGTCATCGGCGCGGGATCGGCGGGTTTCTCCGCTGCGATCACGGCCGCCGAGCAAGGTGCGAATGTGGCTCTCATCGGACATGGGCTCATCGGTGGCACCTGCGTCAATGTCGGGTGTGTGCCGTCCAAAACCATGATCCGCGCCGCCGAAGCTCTGCATGGCGCAGGCGCGGCAAGCCGGTTCGCTGGCCTCGCCGGTGAGGCCCATGTCGCTGACTGGCGAGCTCTGATCGCGGCCAAGGACGATCTCGTCAAAACACTCCGGCAGAAGAAATATGTCGATCTGCTGCCCGAATATAACGGCATCGCCTATCTGGAGGGGGCAGCAAGGCTGAATGGCGCTGGTGTGCTTGTGAACGACAGCCCAGTCGCTGCCGGCAAGATCATCGTCGCCACCGGCGCGTCACCGGCCATGCCGAGCATCCCCGGCATTGAGAATGTTCCCTTCCTCACCAGCACCACGGCGCTGGAACTCGCCGAACAGCCGCGCTCGCTTCTGGTCATCGGGGGCGGTTATATTGGCTGCGAGTTGGCCCAGATGTTCGCCCGCACCGGGACCGCCGTGACCATGGTCACGCGTTCGCGCCTGTTACCGGAGGCGGAACCGGAAATAGCGCAAGCACTTGCTCGCTATCTGGCCGACGAAGGCATCACGGTTCGTATTGGACTGACCTATTCCAGGATCGAGCAGCAAGACGGTGAAATCACGCTGACCATTGATGTGGATGGTCGCGCCGAAATGCTCACCGCCGAGCAGGTTCTGGTGACGACCGGACGCATGCCCAACACCGCGGATCTTGGCCTGGAGGAGGCCGGCATAAGGCTAGCGCCCAATGGTGGGATCGTCGTCGATGACCGGATGCGCACCTCGAAATCTGGCGTCTATGCCGCCGGCGATGTGATAGGGCGCGATCAGTTCGTCTATATGGCGGCTTACGGTGCCAAGCTCGCGGCGCGCAATGCGCTGAACGGCGACAGCCTCGTCTATGACAACACCGCCATGCCCTGGGTAGTCTTCACCGATCCGCAAGTAGCCGGCGTCGGTTTCAGCGAGGCGCAGGCAATCGAGCGCGGAGTCGGCGTTAAGACGTCGGTGGTGTCGCTCGACCAGGTGCCGCGCGCGCTCGCGGCCCGCGATACGCGTGGGCTCATCAAGCTGGTGGCGGACGCAAAGAGCGACCGGCTCCTCGGCGGCCAGATTCTCGCTCCTGAGGGCGCAGACAGCATCCAGACTCTGGCGCTGGCGCTAAAGCACGGCATGACGGCGAAGGCTCTCGGCGAGATGATTTTCCCCTATCTCACTACCGTGGAGGGGCTGAAACTCGCTGCCCAAGGATTTGCCAAGGATGTGGCGAAACTCTCATGCTGCGCTGGATAATAGCCTTCCCTTTCTGCAACAATATCTTGTCGCAATGAATTCCCGACTATGTCGGGACTTCGCACACCTGATATTGGCGACGCCGTGCAATTAGGACTTTAGCGAGGGCAATTCGCAGCCCTGCACGAAAATTCGCAAACAGTTGTGGGCTGCGTTCCCGTTGTCGAATATTTGCAGGTGAGGCTGGCGGCGCTCACGCGCCGCCACTGCCGAACTTCCAGACCGGGATGCCGAACTTGCGCGCCTTGTCGGCGAGATTGTCCTGGATGCCGGTGCCGGGGAACACCATCACGCCGATCGGCAGGACGGCGAGCATCTGATCGTTGCGTTTGAACGGCGCGGCTTTGGCGTGCTTCGTCCAGTCGGGCTTGAACGCGATCTGCGGAACCTTGCGGTGGTCGGCCCAGCGAGCGGCGATGCGTTCGGCGCCTTTCGGCGATCCGCCGTGCAACAGCACCATGTCGGGATGCTTGGCGTGGACCTGATCGAGCTTGGCCCAGATAAGCCGGTGATCGTTGAAGTCGAGCCCGCCGGTGACGGCGATCTTCGGACCCGCCGGGATCAGCACCTGGCTCTCGGCTCGGCGTTTGGCGGCGAGGAAATCGCGGCTGTCGATCATCGCTGAAGTCATGGCGCGGTGATTGACCATCGATCCGCTGCGTGGCCGCCAGGATGATCCGGTGTGGCGCTCGAAGTGTTCTGCGGCCTGATCGCGCATCAGCTCGAAGGCGTTGCGGCGCTCGATCATGGTCTGCCCTTCGGCGGTGAGACGTTCGAGTTCTACCGACTTCACCTCCGAGCCGTCCTGTTCGCGCTGGCCGCGGCGCTGCGCCTGCTCATTGTCGTCGAGTTCGCGTTCGATCCGGTCGGTGGCGCGATGGAAGAGGTTGACGGTCGACCAGAGGAGGTCATCGAGGTCGGGTTCGAGGCGGGTGTCCTCGAGGGTGGCGATCAGGGCGTCGAAGATGTCGGCGATGGCCCCGGCGACGGCTTGGCCTTCGGGAAGTGGCCTCGGATCGGGTTCGTCCTGAAAGGGATGAAAGCCGTAGAGCTGGAGTTCGGTCAGGACATGGTCGGTGGGGGATGAGGCGTGGTGCGGTTCGAAGCCGTCGTCGTGTTCGTTCGCCATGGGATGCTCCTTCGTCGGTTCGACCGCGACCCTCGCGGCCTTCTGGCGACGAAAGCCGTCGGGCGGGCCGGACCTGCACCCGGAGCGTCAGCGCAGGGCCAAGCATCGCGCCGGATGGCGAAGGCCGGCTATTTTGTTTCGCGATGGAAAGCGCTCCTCTGGAGCGCGCCGGAAAATAGCCGGGCGCAGCCATTGCCGGTCCGGGCCGCTTGACGGCCGATCGCCCTCTCGAAGGCCGGGTCGCGGTCCTCTCCGGCGCAACGGGATGCAGCCTCGTGCGAGACCGATGACGGGCGCCGCTGCCGCGCGCTTGCCCCTTCCGGCTATGCCGCCAAGGTGAGAAAACGGGCGACGTCCTCCGGGGCGAGCTGCTGGCGGATCGCTGCCCGCAGCGCGCCGATGCCGAGGGTGCGGAGATCCTCGTTGAAGTCCCCAAGCGTCGGCGACAGCACAATCGCCTCGATGCCGGCCGTCTGCGTCCGTTCGACCAGGCTATCGCGTGCGCCATCTCCGGCCGGATCATCGTCGCGAGCGATGTAGAGCCTGCGAAGTGGCGCGCGGAACAGGATGGCGGCAAGGTGTGCGGCCGAGAGCGCAGCCGCCATTGGCAGGCCTGGTAGGGCCATGCGGAGTGACAGGATCGTCTCGATGCCTTCGCCGGCCGCGATCACATCGTGCGCCGTGCCGAACCGGACCGCATGACCGAGGAGATCGCCCATTGCCCGCCGCGGTGTGTCGATTGGCGCCTTGCCGTTCCCTTCGGGGCTGAGCCAGGTGCGATGTACGCCCGTGATCCGGCCGTCGAGATCGGTGACGGACGCGATCATCGCCGGCCATGTCTCGGTCGGCGAATGTTCGTCCGGCCGGTAGTAGCAGCGTGGATGAAAGCGGAGCGATCCAGTTCCGTGCAAAGCCGTGATGCCGCGTTTCCGTAGATACGACTCTACGACTGTGCCCGTAACCGGCCGCGACATTGCGAAGAGCCGTCGTGCGGCCTCCGGAGACCCGGCGGGCGCCGATGCCGGGCGTCGTTGGTGGTCCGGGTCTGGCTCCGGATGGGGCAGGCTCAGGAAGGTTCTGGCCTCCTCGGCGACGTCCTTGAAGTCGATCAGCCCGCAGCTTTCGCGGATGACATCGAGGAGATCGCCGTGTTCGCCTGTGGCCGCGTCGGTCCATTTACCCGCCGCACCCCTGCCGGAATCGGCTCCCTTCAGGCGGACAAACATCGAGCGGCCCGGTGTGTTGCGAACGTCGCCGACCAGCCAGTAGCGGCCCTCGCGATATCCGGCCGAGAGATAGTGCCGGCACACAGCCTCGGCCTGTCGTCCAAGACGTTGTGCCAGTTGGGATGCGTCATGACGGGCCATGCTACGCAGCCTCCGGCTCGGCGATTCGTTGGACGGGATAGCGCTCCATGACCTTCGAAAGCACGGTCAAACCGCTCGCGTCCGTCGGCACGAACATGCGGAGCTTCCAGGAGATGATCTCATGGAAAAGGCCGTAAGTGCTGAGGCGCTCGCGCATCGTGTCGGTGAAGCCGGAGAGCTCGATGCGGTTGGCGCCCATGACGCGGACGCGGCGGAGTTGGAGGCCCTCGGCGAGGTCGAGGATGGTCTTGCCGTCGATCAGGGCCGCGAAGGCGTTATCTGGCGCCAGCGTGCTGGTCCCTGTTGCCAGCGCGCCCGCGACCCAGGCGGGCGAAACCTTGCGTCCGATGATGCGCTCGCCGTCGTCGGTCTGCAGCCGGTAGACGCGCGTCGACTCGTTCGGCAGGCGTTTCCAGATCGGCAGCAGCAGGCCGGCGACGACATGGATCGCGCTGTCGGAGAAAGCCGGTACGCCGGCGACCTCGCCGGTCCACGCCGATGCGAAGGCCGCGCGGTCGGCTTCGACCCAGTGGCTTTCCGCCATCATGGTCAGCGAGGCGTGATGCTGCTCCATCGGCCGGATCAGCCGGACGCGGCGCTCGATCTCGCCGTCATCCAACATGAGCGACGGCGCCGGCACCTGAACGGCGGCGCGGCCGGAGCGATCGTTGACCAGCAGCATCGCCCGACGATCGGACAGCAGGTCCATCGCCTCGTCGAGCGTGACCGGCCGGTTGCGCTCCCGCTGCGTGATCGTCAGCAGGCGGGTTTCCGCACCCGTACCCGGATGGACGTGAATGGTGCGCCGGTCGGTGACGACGAAGCTCTCCGCCCTCAGCGTTTCCAGTCCGACGTCGTAGGTGCCGCTGGCGATGGCGCCCTCGATCTTGGCGTTGAGGAGCTGCTCGAACGCCGTGAAGAGGATGCACTGGAGTTCGATCGTCAGGGCGAGCAGGCGGTTGAGGAACGTCGTGATCGGTGGCAGCTCGTCCTTGATGCCGTTTGAGTCCATCAGCGAAAGGCCAGTCGCGTCTTCGAACATCTGGAGCGTGCAGCCTTCGACCTTGCCGCGCACCAGCAGCAGGTAGAGCTGACGCAGCGCATCGCGGGCATAGTGGCTCTCCAAATTGTCCTCGGGGCGGAACAGGCCCTGGCCGCCGGTCTGGCGTTGGCCCCGCGTGATCGCGCCCAAAGTGTCGAGACGCCGGGCGATCGTGGAGAGGAAGCGCTTCTCGGCCTTCACGTCGGTCGCGATGGGGCGAAAGAGCGGCGGCTGCGCCTGGTTAGTGCGATTGGTGCGGCCGAGGCCCTGAATGGCGGCGTCGGCCTTCCAACCCGGCTCCAACAAATAGTGGACGCGCAGCCGCCGATTTCGGGCGGACAGCTCGGCGTGGTAGCTGCGACCTGTGCCGCCCGCGTCGGAGAAGACGAGGATCCGCTTCACGTCGTCCATGAAGGCGGCGGTCTCGGCGAGATTGGCCGATCCGGCGCGGCGCTCGACCACAAGCCGGTCGCCTTTGCGCACGATACGGCGCGAACGGCCGGTGACCTCGGCGACGATGTCTGTACCGAAGCGCTGAACGATCTGGTCGAGCGCGCCAGGAACCGGCGCCAACGACGCCAGGTGCTCGATCAGCCGATCGCGGCGAGCGACGGCTTCGCGGCTCTCGACGGGCTGGCCGTCGCGATAGACCGGGCGTGACGACAGGTTGCCTTCGGAATCCGTGAACGGCTCGTAGAGCTGCACCGGGAAGGAATGGGCGAGATAGTCGAGCACATATTCCCTCGGGGTGATGTCGACACGGACGTCGTTCCACTCGTCGGTCGGAATCTCAGCCAGGCGGCGCTCCATCAGCGCTTCGCCCGTCGAAACGATCTGGATGACGGCGGCATGGCTCTCCGCCAGATCGCGCTCGATGGAGCGGATCAGGGTCGGCGTCTTCATGCTGGTCAGGAGATGACCGAAGAAGCGCTGCTTGGCGGATTCGAAGGCCGATCGAGCCGCGGATTTGGCTTGCGCATTAAGCGTGCCCTTGTCGCCCGTGATATTGGCGGCCTCCATCGCCGCCGACAGGTTGTTGTGGATGATGGAGAACGCCCCGGCATAGGCGTCATAGATGCGCGTCTGCTCGGGCGTGAGCTGGTGCTCGACCAGCTCGTATTCGACGCCATCGTAGGAGAGCGAGCGGGCCGTGTAGAGCCCCAGCGCTCGCAGGTCGCGCGCGAGCACTTCCATGGCCGCCACGCCGCCGGCCTCGATCGCCTCCACGAACTCGGACCTGGTCGAGAATGGAAAATCCTCGCCGCCCCAGAGACCGAGCCGCTGCGCATAGGCCAGATTGTGGACCGTGGTCGCGCCGGTAGCGGATACGTAGACCACGCGCGCGTTCGGCAGCGCGTGTTGAAGGCGTAAGCCTGCACGTCCTTGCTGCGATGCGGCCTGGTCACCGCGTTCACCCTTGCCGCCCGCGGCGTTCTGCATGGCGTGGCTCTCGTCGAAAATGATCACTCCATCGAAATCGGAGCCCAACCAATCGACGATCTGACGGACGCGCGAAACCTTCTCGCCACGCTCGTCGGAGCGTAGCGTGGCATAGGTGGTGAATAGGACGCCTTCCGGCAGCCGGATCGGCGTTCCCTGGCGGAAGCGCGAGAGCGGCGTCACCAGCAGCCGCTCCATGCCGAGCGCCGACCAGTCGCGTTGCGCGTCCTCGATCAGCTTGTCGGACTTCGAGATCCAGACGGCCTTGCGGCGACCCTGCATCCAGTTGTCGAGGATGATGCCGGCGCTCTGACGGCCTTTGCCGGCGCCAGTGCCGTCGCCGAGCATGAAGCCGCGCCGGAAGCGGACGGCGTTCGGGGCATCCTCGCGCGCGGCGGAGATGACGTCGAAGGTCTCGTCCACCGTCCACGATCCGGCGAGATAATCGCCATGGGCCTCGCCGGCATAGATCACCGTCTCGAGCTGGGCGTCGGACAGCAGGCCCTCCACGAGAAGGCGTGCCGGCAAGCGCGGCCGGTAGCTCGGCTTGGGCGGCGCGACCGAGGCCATCGCAGCGGACTGCACGAGCTTCGTCGGGTGGGCCTGAGAGCCGGGAATACGGATCGACTGCAATCCGTATTCTTCATAAATCGCATCCGTGAGCCGGGAACCCTCGGCCGGCTGCCAGTCGATGGCCTCATAGGCGAGATCGACGCCTTCGGGTTCGCCCAGAACGGTGGTCTTGGGCGCCGACGAACGCGATCGGGCGAGGTAGCCGCGCACGGTGCGGGGAACTGCGGGACGCAGCGTGGCCTGGGCCGCCATGGATGCGGTGACCGGCAAGCGCGCTGGCATATCGCGGATTACCCAACCGAGCAGCGTGGCGGCGTCCGGCGCGGTGCCGCGCGAGGTGGCGACGACTGTGGGATCGTCGGCCGGCGACTTGTCGATGACAGTCAGCCGCGTGTCGATCGTCGTGCCATGCTTTGCGTAGACCGAGCCATCGACTGCGGCCGAGAACACGACGCGGCCATGCTCCTGAAGCCGGACGAAGGCTTCACGCCACGCCGGCGCGTCGGGCGCGAAGCTCGTACCGGTAATCGCCACGAGACGTCCGCCGTCAGCCAGGCGCGCCAGTGCGGAGGCGATATGGCGATAGGCGGCGTCGGCCATGCGGCCGGAGACGTTCGCCATCACCGAGAACGGCGGGTTCATCAGAACGATGCTCGGCACGATCCCGGCATCGAGATGATCGTTGATCTGGGCGGCGTCGAAGCGGGTGACGGGAACGGTCGGGAAGAGGTGGGCGAGAAGACCGGCGCGAGTCTCCGCCAGTTCGTTCAAGACCAGCGACGCGCCGGAGAGCTCGGCGAGAATGGCGAGCAGGCCGGTGCCGGCCGAGGGCTCCAGCACGCGGTCGGCCGGCGTGATCGACGCCGCGGTCGCGGCAGCGAACCCGAGCGGAATCGGTGTCGAGAACTGCTGAAACGTCTCGCTCTCCTCGGAGCGCCGAGTGTGGGTAGGGAGAAGGCTGGCGATCCTCGCCAGCATCGGCAGTGCGGCCGCCGGAGAACCGGCTTTGCGCAAAAGCGCCTTTCCGTATTTGCGGAGAAACAGCACCGTCGCCGCCTCGCCGGCGTCGTAGGCGGTCTTCCAATCCCAGGCGCCAGACGCATCGGAGGCGCCGAAGGCGTCCTTCATGGCCGCGCGCAGCATCGCAGCGTCGATGCGCTGACCTCGGTCGAGAGGGGGAAGAAGATGGCCGGCGGCCGCGGCGATAGCGGACCCGGTGTCGGTGGCAACAAGCGGAAACGGCGCGGCCGCGAGGGCCGCGGTGACGGAAAGGTCGTTCATGGAGGGAACCTCGGGAGAGCGGGAACGGGGCGAGCCGACCGGCGCTCTCTCTCGACCGCACCGGCTCAAACCCGTCCCGGCCGACCTCTCCCTTTGACTCCAATGGCTTAGCGCGTAGCGTCGCCGCACAAGCCACTCGTCACGGCGCGATCCTCATGGTTACGGGTTTCGATCGTCGGACGGCGTGGCTACACTTCTCCGACAATCCCAAGGCGCGTATCCGTTCGGCCCCGAGGCCTGTCCGCGTCTTTTTGTGAAACGCGGTTGAAAGGAGGCGAACGATGAAAGGAAGCGCAGTCGGGATCATCGCCGTGGTCGCGCTGGCGGCGGGTTTTGGTGCGGGGTTCGGCCTGCGACCGGTTCTCGTTCCCGTGACCTCGGCCGCTGCGGTAACAGGCCTTGCGCAGCCGACCGAGCAGGAAGCGACGGACGCCGTGCGGCGTCACAAGCTCTTTACGGGCACCTCGCTCGCCAACGCGACGCTGAAGCTTGGCGATTGCTCGCCGGGCGGCGTCGGGCCTGGCGTCACTTGCATGACGCAGCTCACGATGGATCCTACCCGGCCCAATGCCGAGCCTCAGAACCGCCCGATCGGCTTCGCGCGCGTCAACGGCCAATGGGAGGTGGCCGTCTGGTAGCGGCCAGGACGCGCCAACGCCATCAACGGCTCCTCCAAAGAAAAAGCCCGGCTGATCCCTGTGGCGCAGGGGGCCGGGCTCTGAGGGATTGGTATTTCGGGCGAGGCAACGATTGCCGCCGCGCCGTCTCGCCTATTCGGCAGCGATAAGGTGGGCAGGATCATCTTCGTTGTCGGCCGAGGTCTCATCATCGCCGGTGAGGAATTCCGGCAGCGCCTCGGTCTCACCGTCGCCCTCGACCGCCAACCCGGTGGCCGGTTCGACCTCGGTGAGGCGCAGCGGCTCGGGTAGCCAGCCGCTGTCGGCCAGCAACCGTTCCGCTTCCTTGGCCATGTCGCCCTTTTTCAGATGGTCAATGAGTTGCGCGGCCCGCTCGCCAGCCCCTTCGCGCACGGCTTCGAGGATGCGCGGCTTGGTCACGCGGCCGAGATAGTTATTGACGGTAGGCGTCCAGCCGACTTCAACCATGTCGAGCCGGACCGCGCGGGCCAGACGATCAGCCTGACCGAGGCGGCGTTCGAGGCTGTGCTGCGAGACGCCGGAGCCGCCATAACGGTCGACCTTCTCGAACAGCGCGTTGACGCCGTAGCTGACGCAATGGGCGAGCAGCGCCAGACGGCTGGCCCCGTCCAGTCCGTCGAGCCAGTCCCACAGCGCCTGATCCTCCTGCGGGATGTCGGTCTTCCAGGCCTCCTGCCGCTCGTTGACAGCCTTGGCGGACGCGCTGTCCTTCAGGTCGGCGGCCTGCACGGGGAAGAAGACGTGCCGGACGCTGGCTTCCAGGCACCCGCCGGTGGTCGAGCTGCGCAGGAAGGTGTCGGTGACGAGCTTGTGCAGCAGCGCCGTCAGGGCGACATGAGGATTGTTCGCCAGTGCGTCGCGCAGTGCCAGCGTGCGATGCGCGGTCAGCTCCATCACGAGCCGTTCGGGCAAGGGCTTGATCGTCTCCTCCTCGTCATCCTCGGTCTCGGCCGACTGGCCGCCGATGGTGATGACGGCCCGCTGCACCGACGGTGCCACCGGATCGGAGCCCTCGGCGCCCTGGCTGGCGTCACCGCCATCGGTTTCGATGGTCACGGGCGCTTCGTCCTCCGGGCGCACATAACCGCGATCGATCGAGAGCGAGCCATCGGAGTCGATGCTGATGAAGACGCCGGCGCGGGCGATGTCGGCCGGATCATAGATGGCGGGCCGCTGGTCGAAGGCGTTCAGCGCCGTCTCGATCTCGCCAAGCCGCTCGTCCACATCGTCGGGCAGTTCGTCAGCGCCTTCATATTCCGCCTCAAGCTTGGCGTATTCGGCGTTGAGGGCTTCGATCGTCGCGCGCTCCTCGTCGGTCAGATCAACCGGCGTGCCGGTAATCCCGCGCAGTCCACGCGCGACATCGTAGGGATGGCTGACATCGACCTCGATCCATTTCCAGCCTTCGCCCGCGATATCGTCGGCTATGATCTTCAGTTTCTCCGAAACCAGGCGATCGAGCAGCGCCGGGTCCTGCAGCCATCCGCCGTCGTCGGCTTGGAACAGATCGCGCATGATGCTGCCACCGGCGGCCTCATAGGCGTCGAGCCCGACGAAGATCGCCCGCTTGTCGGACGCGCGCACCGTGCTTTCGGTCAGCATGCGACGGATCTGATAGGGCTCCTTGGACCAGGAGTTGCGGATCGACTCCCAGACCTGGACCTGACGCGCCTCGTCGGCCGAGACGGTGAAGGCCATGAGCTGCTCCAGCGTCATGCCGTCCTCGGCATAGACATCGAGGAGCGACCGCGCGACCGCGGCCAGGCGCAAGCGCTGCTTCACGACATTGACGGGAATGAAGAAGGCCGCCGCGATATCCTCCTCGGACTGGCCCTTCAGGCGCATGTCCTGAAACGCACGGAACTGGTCGAGGGGATGCAGCGGCGCGCGCTCGATATTCTCGGCGAGCGAATCCTCCTCGGCGAGAATGGCGGTTGAGGGGTCGCGCACCACGCAGGGCACCGCGGCGGTCTTGCCCAGGCGCTTCTGCTTCACCAGAAGCTCCAGCGCCCGGTAGCGGCGGCCGCCGGCCGGAACCTCGAACATGCCGGTCTCCTGGCCCTCGGCGTCGAGGACGGGGCGGACGTTGAGGCTCTGGATCAGGCCGCGGCGGGCGATCGAGGCCGCTAGGTCATCGATCGAGACGCCAGCTTTCACGCGCCGGACGTTCGACTGGCTCAGCACCAGCTTGTTGAAGGGAATGTCGCGCGAGGACGACAGGGTGATCTTCTGAACGGCAGTAGCCATCGGGATTTACTCCGCGACGGGCGGCCGAAAGCCTCTCTCTCGGCCTCCAACCCGTCACGAAAATCCCTCGACCCTCTTCCTCTCAGGGGCTCGATGACGAGCGCCCGCCGAGCGCGGAACCCTTGGGACAAGCGGCGGTGACATCGCTCAAGAGTTCCTCTGCCGCCTTGAGCGCCTGCTGCGACGACAGGAGCGCCGGCTCGTGCGCCGCGAGATCGCGAATGCGGTGGCGGCAATAGTAGGGCGAGAGGATCGCGAGGAGCGAATGGAGGTCTGGGTAGCTCGGATGCAAGCCGAGCCCTTCAGCGGCATCCAACGCCTTGGTCAGATCGTGCCGGATTTCGAGCCGGCACCGTTCATCGCTCCAACCTCGGAATTGCAGGAAGGATTTCAGCGACAGTTCGATCGCACAGGCGATGTGGTGCAGCAGGATTTCACGGGAGTGGCGGCCGTCCCGGGATAGGTGCTGGGCGCCGGCCAGAAATCCTGCGGCGTTCTCGAGCAGATGCTCGCCGCGGAAGCGCGTTGTCATCAGGCCGCCTCCCGCTCGTCGGTGTGGGCGGGCGCCGGCAAAGGGCGTGCGTCCTCGGGGAGAAAGCCGAGCAGGAAGTCGGCCGCCTTGCTGGCCTGGGATGCGGCGCGAACGATGGCGCGATTGTCCTCGCGCAGGACCTCGGCCCACGAGCCGATATAGTCGGCGTGGCGCACGGTCGGCACGATGCCGAGGGCCGCGCAGCAGAACGCCGCCGAAATCTCGGCGACCAGCTCCTCGAATGCGTACTTTCGGGAACCGAAGGAGCCCGACATATCGCGGTTCAGACGGTGCGGCGCCCCGCTGGCATGGGAGCATTCATGCAGGGCCGTTCGATGCCAGTTGATCGGCTCGAAAAACGCCTGGGGCGGCGGGACCATGACATAATCGTGCACAGGCACATAGAAGGCGCGGTCGCCGCCGATGCGGAAATCGATTCCGCTTGCCTTGATGAGCGCCTCGACCCTTGGCTCGATCAGGCCGGGCTCAGGTGGCGGCGCGGCAACAGTGAGGTCTTCGGGCAGGTCCTCGCATTGCGCCAGGTTGAAGACCGTGAATCGCTTGAGGAAGGGGATGGCCTGGGCGTCCTCGCCAGTCTCGCGGGCGCGTCGCTTCTCGTCGTCGGGGACGAAGCGGTCGGCGTAAACAACGGTGATGCCGTGCTCGCCCCGGCGGACATGGCCGCCGAGCGAGAGGGCCTGGCGAAAGGTCAGCCAGCTCTGGCAGGGGAAGCCGTGTTGGATGACGGCGCCCCAGAGGATCAGCACATTGACGCCCGAATAGCAGCGTCCCGTGGCCGCGTTCCTGGGCATGGCGAGGGGCGCCTTGGCCGCCGCTGTCCCCCAAGGCTGAACCCAGGGAAGCCGGCCGGCCTCCAGCTCGGCGAGAATCCTGCCGGTGATTTCATCATAGAGGCTCGTCCGGTCGGAGCCGGAACGGGCGCGCGCATCATGTCTGGACATCGCGGGTCTCCGCGACGGGCGCCGGAGGCCTCTCCTCCAGCCCTCAACCCGTCACGGAAACCCGGCCTGCACTCTCACTCTTGGGGGCGTTGCGGGGTCCCCCCGCAGATGGGGTAGGCCGAGACGGCAGGCTCGGCCGCAGGGGAAGGCTTTCCCCATACCCATTTCCAGATAACGGCTCTACCAGTTCCAATCGACAGACCATTGACTTCCAATTGTCATGCTTCATAGTTCCAATAGTCAGAGATTCGGAAAGCGGCATGTACGAGCGGCTCGTGGAGCGTCGGGCAGAGGAAGCCCTGTCAGATACCCCGGTGGTCCTGATCGTAGGACCGCGCCGGGCCGGCAAGACCACGCTCGTCCGGAAGATGGGGGAGGCGGGCCGAACCTATATCACGCTCGACGATCAGACGGTCCTCGACGCTGCACAGTCCGATCCGGCCGGTTTCATTCGTGGTCTGGATAAAGCCATCATCGACGAGATCCAGCGCGCGCCCGACCTGCTGCTGGCAATCAAGAAGTCGGTGGACGAGGACTATCGCCCTGGCCGCTTTCTGCTGACGGGCTCCGCCAATGTGCTCACCTTGCCTCGGGTCGCCGACAGCCTGGCGGGGCGGATGGAAACTCTCCGGATGCTGCCGCTGGCTCGCGCAGAAATAAAAGGCAAGACGCCGACCTTCCTGGAACGCCTGTTCGCGGGGAAGCTGCAGGGGGAGCGGGAGGCGATTGTCGGCGACGACCTCGTCGAGCTCGCGTTGCTCGGAGGCTTTCCCGAGGCGATCAGCCGTGAGAGCGAACGGCGGCGGCAGGATTGGGCACGGTCCTATCTGACGTCAGTTCTGACCCGCGACCTGCGAGACATTGCCGAGATCGAGAAGCTGACCGAGCTGCCGAAGTTCGTCCGGCTCCTCGCGGAGCATTCGGGACAGTTGGTCAACTACTCGCAGTTCGGCTCCAGCATCAATGTCAGCCACAAGACAGGACAGCGCTATGTCGCGCTGTTGGAGCAGGTGTTCCTCGTCTCGACATTGCAGCCCTGGTACACGAACGCGCTGAAACGGATCGCGAAGACGCCGAAGCTGCATTTCCTCGATTCCGGCCTGCTCGCCACGGCGTGCGGATTGAGCTTCGATCGGGTGAAGGCGGACCGCGGCGTGTTTGGCGCACTCCTCGAAAGCTTCGTGTTCTCCGAAGTCCTGAAGCTCATGACGGCGTCGGACCTGCGACTGACGCCTTACCATTTCCGTGACCAGCAGATGCATGAGGTGGACATCGTGCTGGAACGCGACGACGGCATGATCGTGGGGATCGAGGTGAAGGCCGCCGCGACGGTGAAGTCCAGCGACTTTGCGGGCCTGCGGACCTTGGCCGAGGCGTGCAAGGAGCGGTTCGCCTACGGCGTCGTGCTCTATGACAGTACCGATCTCGTGCCCTTCGGCGACAGGTTGGCCGCGGCGCCCTTGTCCTCCTTGTGGGGCTGAGAGCCGTGCAACAATCGGCAAGACCGTCCCGCATGAGGCGCGGCCCACCAATCGAGCCTGCTTTGGGATGGACCTATCTGTCGCGCGAAGCGCTGGCGCGCGCCAAGGCGCAGATGGACGAAGAATCCATGGGCGTGCGCGATGAGATCGGCTTCCTCACGATCCATCAGCGTTATGCCGACCGCTTCTTTCCGGGCACGTCGGTGCTGCACACCCGCGCCCGCTATATAATCTTCGTGCCCTGGCTGTTCGAGGATCTGGCAGGCCTGACGGGGCCGGCCGCTGTGCGTGCTCTGCGCGAACGCGAAAGGGAACTCGCCGGCCGGCTCAAGGATGTAGGCGAATCCCAGGTGATCGGAGGGCGCGTCTTCCCCAAGCCGTCGAGCCAGCCGCCGTCGACTGTGTATTGGAATGCGCTGGCGGTCTGGGGAATATTGCGTCCGCGCCTGGATGGACGGACCATTTCGCGGGCGCAAGCGCATCGGCTGCTGAAGAGCGCGGGCGCGGCAACCGATGACGATGGCCAGCCGCTTCTCAGTTTCGATCCGCCATTCGTGCCGCTCCCTGAGCGGCCGGATAACTGGCGTGGCGGGCACATCACCCTTCGGCTGGCGACCGCAGAAGCGGCGTTCTTGCGCGAGCGGCTTGCTCAGTTGCGCCGCAATGGCGGCCATGAGCTTTCCCTGCTCGCGAGGCTGGTGCGGACAGAGGCAGCAGCGCCACCTGGTATGTGGGCCGCCGAGGCCCGCGCGATCGCTGGCCCCGACCAGGCCGCGCTTGTGCGGGCGCAACAGGCCGCAAGTCTCGCGGGCGTGGGCCGTGCTGTCTATGATGCGCTTCTGGAGCGGATCTTAGAGACCGACGACAAGCGGGAGACATCGACCCGACATCGCGACCACCTTGCAGCTATTGTCGAAGAGCACGGTGCCGTCGCGGCCAAGCTCGATGTCGATGCGCTTGAGGCGGACACTGGTGCGCTCCCGCTCAAATTGCGTGCTGTCCTGACAGCCACCAAGGACTGGATAGCATCGAAATCGTGGAATCCGGCCCCGCTCTTCGGCGTCTATGCCGCGGCTGAAGCCCGCAAGGGGCCGCGCGCGCGGCTTGCTTTGACACCCAATGGACGTGCTCGGCGTCTCGAATGGTCGAGCGACGAACATGGTCTCGCGGGGCCGCTCCACTATAGATGGGAGCAAGTCAGCACGCTCCTCAACGATCTGGCGGACGCCGAATGAGCGGCGCGGTCGATAGCTGGCCGGCGCTCTCGTTCCTCGAGGGTCTGCGTCCCGGTCCCGATGAAAGCGTCGAACTGGCTTTGCTGGCGTCCTATTCGGCGGATCTGGGATCAATCGGCGCGACTTTGCTCGCCCTGGCAGGCAAGGACACCGATGCGGGCCGAGGCAGTCCGTCCGATTTCGCCGATGCGGTCGAGCGGCTGCGGGGGAAGGCGCGCATTGTCATCCAGCGCGGCCGCCTTGCGAAAATGCGCCGGACACCGCGCATCGCGGCGGTCTTGGACCAGTTCGTGCGCGAAGTCGATTTTGATGAGGCGACCCATAGCTGGCATCCCAAGGCCGCCCTGGTTCGAACGCGAAGCGTGGACGGCGAGATCGGCTGGCGGCTCTGGATCGGGAGCCGGAATCTCACCGAATGCGTGAATCGCGACATTGGGCTCCTGCTCGTTTCCGGCGCGAATGGCGGCGCTCCGATCCCCGGCGCGGACGAGCTGGCGCGCGCGCTCGCTGACAGGGCCGCACTCAAAGGCCAGCGTTCCGCCACTCTCGCGGCGACCATTGCAAAGGTGGCCTGGCGGGCGCCAGCGGGCGTGCGCGTCGAGCGGATTCGCTGGTCGGCCGGAACCGGAGACCAGCCCGTTCCCGTCCCGCCGCCGGGAACGGATGAAGTCGTGGTCGTAAGCCCCTTTATCGACAAGAACTTCCTTGCCCGACAGATACAGAAGGGGGCGAAACCGGCGCGAAGCGTGCTCCTGACGACAATACGCGAGATCGAGAGAATCGGCCCGTCGCTGGCGGCGTTCGACGATCTGCTCGCGCTGGACGCGCCTGATTATCCCATCGGCGATCCCGAGCCTGGCCGGCAGCCCGCAGCGTCGGCAGCCGATGTCATTCCGGCCGACGATGAGGAAGAAGAGGTAGGCCGCGGCCTTCATGCCAAGCTGCTGTTCATGCGGTCCGGGCGCAAGCGGACGCTATGGTTGGGAAGCGCGAACGCGACCCTGCGCGCCTGGACCGGACGCAACGCCGAGGTGATAGCCGAGTTGCTCGTCACCGAACCGGTTGAGAAAGGGCTGAAGGCGCTTCTCGGTTCGGCCCGTCTCGTTGAAGCGCCCAGCATGGAACATTTGCCGGATGCGGCGGCCCTGGAAGAGGAGGCGCTCGAACGGGCACGCGCCCAGGTCGCGGCGCGATGGGCGGCGGAGCTCAACATCGATGGCGAGGGGATACGCCTCACCCACCGCTCCGATCTCCATCCTGGCGGTCCACATCCCGACGAATCCGACATCGTGCTCCAAGTGGGCGCGCTTCACGGCGAGCTCCTGGTCTGGCCGGCAGGGCAAGCCGTCGTGCATTTGGGGTCTGTCGTCCCTGCGGAACGAAGCGAGTTCGTGCGCTTGCGAGTGAGCCGTGGGGACAAAGGCCTCACATGGCTGCAACGAGCGCCGGCGGAGCCGCCTTTCGGGGAGGATCGCGACCGTGCCGCATTCGTGCGCTTTCTCGGCGCTAGAGGCTTCCTCCTCTGGCTGGCCGGATTGCTCGCGGATGACGATCGGCAGGGCGAAGGCGACTGGACGAATGACGAGCCGCGGGAACGGGCAGGCTTGGGAGCGGATCCGGCGCTCGATTCCTCATTGCCGACCCTGGAAGAGATGTTGGCGGCATGGGCGCGCGACCCGGACAAGTTCCGCGAGATCGAGCGAAGGGTCTCTCAATATCTGCCGGCCGTCCTTGAGCAGGCCGGGCAGGAAGACCCGCAAACCGCGGAGATGCTGAGACGCTTTGACGAGTTGTGGGGCAAGCTCCGGAGCGGGCTCGGCGCCGCCGAGATCAAGGGCAAACGCCGGTGATCGCGCCGAAGCCGTTCCAGGAAGCCGCCGTCAATGCGGCGCTTACGGCCTTCGCCGACCCGACGGGGCGCCGTCGCTTTCTGGTGGCCGATGAAGTCGGTCTCGGAAAGACGGTCGTGGCGAAGGAACTGGCTCGTCGCTTGTCCGAGGATGGCCGTCAGCCTTTGGTGATTTACTATATCGCCAATGGTCATGCGGTCTCGCACCAGAACAAGGGCCGCGTCGTTGGTTTCCTAGGTGATTCACAGCGCAAGGCCGCAACCGCAACACCGGATCGACTTTCGCTGATTGCAATCGCGAAGCGGCCGAAAAATCCCGTCCTTATTTACGCATTGACCCCTGCGACGTCTTTTCCGGGTGCGCGTGCGCGTCTCACGGGAGGACGCAAGGAAGAGCGAGCGTTCCTGAAAGTGTTGCTCGAGCAGACCTATCCCGCTTTCGCCCGCGATCTTGATCCGGACATATTGCGGCTTAGCGCGCGGGGGTCGTGGGACTGGGCCGTCAAGGACGCGGAGATCAAATTCGCGGCTTCGCCGTCCCATCTGCGCCAGCGGTTTCGCGAAGCCCTGGCGGCCGAATTCGGCGAGTCGGTACGCGCGATGCTCGATCTGGCGGTGCATGGTGATGCGGACAGGAAGATAAAGCCCCTCAAGCCGACCACCTTCGTTGGCCGCCTCCGGCGCGCCCTGGCGCTGGCGACGCTCCGCCACCAGCCACCCGATCTGGTCGTTCTCGATGAGTTTCAGCGCTACCGGCAGATTCTCGACGAAAAGGACGCCGATCCTCTTCTCAAGGCGCTTCTGGAACCTGAAGGCTCGGTTGTCCCGCCGGCGATTTTGCTGCTCAGCGCGACACCTTATCGGGTTCTGAGCACACGGTGGGAGGAGGCGCGCGGCGCGCTTGCTCACGCGGAACTTCTGGAATTGATCGAGTTTCTTGCCGGCCCCGATGTCCGCGAACGCGCGAAGACGCTCTTTTCCGATTTCGGCGACAAGCTGCGTGACATCGCGGCGCATGCCGATGCGAGCCATCCCGAGTTGGGTGTCGAGGTCGCTGAAGCCGCCAGGCTGAGAGATGAGCTTCGCGGCCTGCTGACGCCGGTCATGTCGCGCACGGAGCGGGACAGCGTGGCGTCGGCCGATCCGCTGGCCGCTACGCAGTTCCTTGATGCGGACCCGTCGCCCGAGGATTTTCGGGTCTATCGGCATCTCGTGGAGAGTTTCGCCGAGCAGATGCGTTATGAGGCGCTGCCATATTGGTCCTCCGTTCCGCTGCCGGCTCAGTCTCTCGGTCCCCGCTACGCGGCTTGGAAGCGCGCCAAAATCAAGGCAGCCCCGAAGCTCACAAGGATGACGCGCGAACGTCGCAACAAACTCAATGTGCCAACGGCATGGCCCGACGCGAAGCTGCGCGCTCTCAGCAGCGTCGTTCCGCCCAAGCTACTGTCGCTGCCATGGGTCGCCCCGTCATTTCCCTGGTGGCCGCTTGACGCAGGTTGGGATAGCCTGACGGTTGACCCCAAGCTCCTGATGTTCAGCCGTTTTCGCGCAACACCACCTAGCGTGGCCGCGCTTCTGAGCTTTGGCGTCGAAGCGCACTGTCTGCCCAAGAAACATGGCGGCTATGAGAAAGCCTACAAGCGCCGCCGTTTCAAATTGGCGGCCGTTCCCGGGCCTGTGATGGCCGCATTTCACCCATCGCCATGGCTGATCCGCAACACCGACCCGCTCGCGAAAGCCGGGGCGACGCTCAGCGCCGTTCGCAAAGAGGTTCGACGGCAGATTCTCGCCGCTTTGCCCAAAGGCATCATCGAACGGGACACCGTGAAGGCCCGCCGGAGACATAGGTCGATTGCGCGGACCCTGGCGTCGATCGAACAGACGGCAGGTATCGCGGAACAGTCCGCCGCCGGCTGGAGCAGCGCGATCGGTGATGATCGTGCCGCGCAGTCCGCGGTCCGGAAATGGCGCCAGGCGCAGCCGATTGAGCGGCTGTCCCCCGCCGAGCTTTCGGACCTCGTGGACTATGCGATTGGGGCGCCTGGGGTCGCGCTCGGCCGGGCGTTGCTGCGACATGACCCGACGATCCTTGACCCGGCACGTTATCCGGAGCTGGTCCAGCTCAGTTGGCAGGGACTGCGCGGCTATCTCGACAATCCGGTGATCCTGTCATCGCTGCCGGGGAAAAGTGCTGTCGAGCAAGTCATGGGCGCGGTCGTTGATGGCGGGTTCGAAAGCGTCCTCGACGAGCATTTCTGGTTACGTGCCCAAAATCTCCAGGAGGGCGCCGCTGGTCTCGCCAAGGATCTGCAATCGTCGCTCGGGCTTCGTGCCGGCAGCTTCAGCTTTCATGGAGTTGGCGGACCGCCGCACAAGATCCCGGTGCGTTGCCATGTCGCCGTGCCGTTTGGCGATGCCGAGACCGAGCCCGTCGTCAATGTGGATGGCGGCGTGGCGCAAGCCGCTCCAGCTCGACCCGATGAAGTTCGCCGGAGCTTCAACACGCCCTTCTGGCCGCATGTCCTGGCGACGACGTCGGTCGGGCAGGAGGGCCTGGATTTTCACCCCTGGTGTTCGCACGTGGTTCATTGGGATCTCTCATCCAACCCGCTCGACCTTGAGCAACGTGAAGGTCGTATCCAGCGCTATGCGGGCTTGGCCGTCAGACGCCGGCTTGCGGCAATGTTGCGAGACGAGGTGCTGAGAGATTCCACGATGGCGGACGATTCACCCTGGCGATGTGTGCAGAGGCACGCGGAACGTTCCGTCGATGTGAGTGGCCTTCGCCCATGGTGGGTGCTCGACGGTGCCGAAATCAGTCGTCATGTTTTCGAGCGCCCTTTTGGGCGCGATGTTGCGCGTTTCGCCCAACTTCGAGAGCAGCGCATGATCTATCGCCTGGCTCTTGGACAGCCCAATCAGGAAGATTTCATCGACGTGTTGTCGCGCGGCGGCGAGGCGACCCGCATGCTGCTGCAACCGCTCGTCCTTGATCTCTCGGCGATGGGCCTACGGCAGACGCCGAAGACAATCGACGCAGCACCGGCAAACGGCCTCAGACCGATATCGGCGGTTGACCGTTCAAATTTGGACGTTGGGGATATGTTGGCGGCGGCACCCGAGGCAATGGGGACTGATACTAGGCCATTCGACCCAATCCCTCCAGGCATCGAGCCGGGCTGATCCGGAGAGGCGCGACGAACGTCCCTCAATTCGTGCGGGTGCCTCGGGCCGACAGCTCTGCACGGGAATTCATGCGCTGCCGATGATCCGCAATTTCATCGCGCGGGTCTCCAGCAGGTAAGTCTCGACCCCGGCCAACAGGTGCAAGCCCTCTTCGGTGATCGCTGCACGGGAGAGGCCTGGCTGCACGATCTTGACGTCGAATTCGTAGCGATAGTCCTGCCAGCTCGCCTTCAGCTTTTTGAGGAACGCAGCGGTGCCTTGCTCGAAGCGAGAGTTTTGCCCTTTGTCCAGGCGCAGCTTCTCGCGCTTCAGCATGTGGGTGAACATGCGATGGGGACGGTCGCGCCAGCGCGCCGATTTCTGCGCCTGTCCGCAGACCTCATAGAGATCCTTGACGCGGGCGCCGGGCATCGTGGCGCTCGAATATTTGCAGTGATGCAGCGTGACCTGCACAAGGCCCTCGGTGATGCGGAGCGAGACCACATCGGCGATCTCCCCGGCGCCGTCATCGTCGAAGATCAGATCATAGGCTTCGCCGCCGGCGAGCAGCGCGTCGATCACGCGCCGCTGGACGCAGTCGGCGCGTTTCTCAGGCCCCTGGGATTCGGCCCGGATGTTGGTTTTCGACCAATCCCACACCTCGATCCGGTCGGCGGGATAGGGTTCGACGGATTCACCGTCTGGCAGCGCATAGAGATGGCTGTAGATGAGGAGAGAGCCGTCGCCGAAATCGATCTGCGGGGAATCGTCTCCGAAGGACTCGGACAATGACTTCACTTTGCCGCCGATCCTGATGGTGGCCTTGGGACCGGCACTTTGCGGATATCGGGCGCCCCCATCGCTGAATACGATCTCGAACTCGGCGACATAGGCGTCGCTGCGCACCGCGAAGCGAAGCGGACCCGTTCGTTCGTGATCGAGAAGCTCGATGTCGCACTCGGTGAACAGCATCGGCTGATCGCCGAAGCTGATCTCGACGCGATCCTCGATCTGCATCAGCAGCGACTCCGGCCAGTGAATCGCGACGGGAGGAACAGCGGGCCGCTCGCTGATCTGTCGAGGACGCATGGCGCTCTTGAAAACACCATCCGTCGTGATGCCGGGGTCGTTGACCGACTGGCCGATGTCCTCGCACCATTCGATCCAGTCGGTGAGGTCGCGAACGGGAGAGATCGACCAGAACTTGCCCTTGGCCGAGCAGCCGCGGGTGGCTGGCACGCCGTCGAGAAAGCCGGTTGCGAAGACGTTGTTCTTGATTCTTGACTGGGACTTAGCGGTGTCGAGGCCATCGGCGACGTCGACGCCCATATACATGGAGTAGCGCACGCCGCGCCCCTGATGATGGGTGAGGCCGAGGTTGCGCAGGATCAGGCGTTTGAAGCCATGCAGGCTGCGGAACACTTCTTCGCCTTCGACACGGCGGGTGGTTTCGCCGCAGACGGTCTTGGCCAGCTTGTCGTAAGGACCCTTCGCCGAACTGCTGATGTAAAGAAGGCCCTTCGCCTGGTCCCAATGCATCATGTGCAGGTCCCAGATGATGTTGGTCGCATGCTGCGCGGTCGTCCATCCAGCCTGCTCTTCCGAACGGGTGACGAAGATGGCCACGCGCTGGTGCGGATTGATCTTCATGCCGAGATAGACGCCGGGGCTGTAGAGATCTTCGGCGCGCAGCGGCTCCCAGGCGTCGCACGTGGTCCGGTAGACCACGGCGTTCATCTTCGGTTCGAGCGTCTGCAGCGGGATGTCGCTGAGGTTGCCGACGAAACCCTTGAACATCTCGGCGCGCCGCACCTGCCGCTCGATGCGCGCGCTGCTGAGCGCCTCGACCAGCGCGTTCCAGTCTGCGTCTTCGGCGTAGAGCTTCGCCAGGGAGCGGTCGATGTCGTCAACGCCGGTATTCGCGATCACCGTCGCATCCCCGAGCGTCGGGTCCTGGCGGGTGAAACGACCAACGAATTGAATGGTGACGGCGATGCTCTTGTGCGGATCGTGGAGCCCCGCGATCTTGAGCTCGGGCAGATCGAAGCCTTCACCCAGCATATCGACGCAGACGATGATTCGGCTTTCGAACCGCCGAAGCGCGTCCAGATTCGCGCGCCGCTCGCGGATCGCCTGCTGGCTGTGAACGATGACAGGCCGAAATTCCGGAAACAGGGCGCTGTAGAGCTGGTGCAACTCCCTGGCGCGGTCGATCGTGGAGCAGCGCGCCATGGCGAGATGATTGAGGCCGGCATCGAGATCGGCTTGTAGAACCTCTCCAAGTTTCTCGGTGATCGCTTGATCGGCGTCGGCCTGATCGAGGCCGAAGACAGCCTCGAAGCGGATCGGTTTGAAATAGCCTTCCGCCTGCGCCTTCTTGAGCGGGTAGGTGTAGATGAATTCGCCATCGACCCGCCGGCCATCTTCGCGAAATGGCGTCGCGGTGAACTGAACGATGGGCAATGGCGGCTCACGATCGACGAAAAGGCCGCGAAAACGCGCCCAGGTCGGTGCGCCGATATGGTGGGCCTCGTCGATGAAAAGAGCCGACGCGCGGGCCGCCATCCGCTCCTGAACCGGCGCTTCGGCGCGGCCGGCGATCTGCATCGTCGTGACCACGACATTCGCGCTGTCGAATATCTGGTCCACTTCCGCCGGGGTTGTGGGGATATGGGAGAGGCGCATGACCACCGGGAAAGCGGCGGAGGCGTCGAGGCACTCCTGATGCTTAAGAACGCCGAAGGTCTCGAATTTTCCGGCAATCTGCTCGCGAAGCGCGTCGGTCGGGACGACCACCAGCAAGCGCTCGAACCGCTGATGGGCGTTGAGCGCCAGCATCGTTTCCGTCTTCCCGGTGCCCGTCGGCATAACGATGGTGGCAGGCTCAGTCGAGCGCGTGGCATGGGCGAGCGCGGCATGGAGCGCGCCGATCTGGGGTCGGCGCAGCCCGCGCACCGCAGGTCGACCATTCTCGGCGGGACAGCTTTCGCGGAGGTGGAAAGAGTCCTGCCATGAGGCCGCGACGATGGCGAGACGTTCGCCGCGCGCGGCCGCGTCGAGCGCGCCGATGTCGGTGGGCGCGATATTGAACCACTTGCCTTCGCCCAGTTCGAGGGCCTCGGCGATCTTGGCCGGCTCCGACGCACCCGGCACCAGCAGGATGAGATCGGCTTCCAGCCGGGTGGCGGTCCTGGCGCTGATGATCTTCAGCGTCTCACCGGATCTCAGGGTCGCTTCATATCCGTTGACCCGCCGGATCGAAAACAGCCGGAGCCGGCAGGTCTCGCGCAACGCCGGGACCGCCAGTTGCCGCACCGGGCTTCCGAGTACCCTGCCGTCGATCGCAAGGCGCGGGGGAAGCAGCAGCGAGACCTCTTCGCTAAAGAGGTCGTCTTGGACAGAACGGGCGGGGCGCTTGCGTGATGCCATCGATCGTCTCGTGTCAGGCAGCCATCGCCCGGGCCGAGGGCGAGACGGTGATGATGGCGCCGGTCGTCATCAGCACGATCAGACCGCGCTCGGCGCCGGTCATGTCGAGATAGGCGCGGACTTGCGAGCGATAGTGATCGAGCGTCTGGGGATCGGGGTTCACGTCGCTTTTCCAGTCGACGACAACGGTAGGGCTTCCTTCGGCGCTGAGAGTCAGCGCATCCGCTATACCGGCCGTCGCCGTCTCCTCGCCGTCATCCGTGCGGGCGGCGTAAACGGGGAACTCGGCCAGGAGCGCCGGGCGCAACGCCGCGATCTCGGGCAGAGCCAGGGTCCGAACGACACAGCCTGCCAGTTCCTCGTCCGAAAGACCCGTCGCTGGATCGGCGACCGGCGAACGGCCGAGCGTCCGGATGAGCTCGCCGGCGCGTTTTGCGAGGGCTGGCGCGGTCGCATCGGTTTCCCCGGTCAGGACCTCCTCCATGAGCTTGTGGAGGATCAGTCCGCGTTCCCGGCCACCCTGGACCACGACGGTCGCCTCGAGTTCACGCGGTTGATCATCGGCCGAGCCTATCCAGATTTCGGCCTCTTCCTCCTGAAGTACCGCGCCGGAGGCGCTCTCGTCGCGGCTGGGCGCCAGCCAGGTGAGGCGCGTCTGCCGGGCGGCGATGGCCGCAGCCTCGGCCGCGAAGATGTCGCGCGTCTGGATATTGCTCGCGCCGGCGCCGCCACCTGCCTGGCCGAGCGGCAGGTGCGAGACATCAAGGCCGGGAAGATCGGCGAGCGACAGGTCGAGCAGGCCGATCCAGGCCGATTTTGAAGGCTTTGTGTCGAGCCGGGGCAGCACGAGGAGTTCGCGGGCGCGCGTCGCCGCGACATACCAGAGCCGGATGCGCTCGCGATCCAGCTCGTCCTTTTCCGCCTGGCGCGCGGCCTCATAGCCATCGGGCGCGACGCCGAGGACCGGGCAATAGAATGTGTCGGTCTGGCGGTCGATCACCGCGCTGTCGGGCGACATGACGCCCGTCATGGTGTTGACGGGAATGACAATTGGCCATTCGAGGCCCTTGGCGGCGTGCATGGTGAAGAGCGCGACGGCTTCTTCCTGCGCATCGGGCCGGCCTTCCACAGCGCGAGCCTCGTCGGTCCAGGCCGCGGTCATCGCCTCGGCGAAGGCGCGAAGGCCGCGCACGGCGTAGCCAGTCGACAGGCTCAGATAGAGATCGACGTTGGCGAGCGCGCGTTCGGCCTGGCCGCTATGGCGCTCGAGAAGAAGGGGACGAACCCGCATCACGTCTACGGCCTGCGAGAGAAGCTCGTGCGGCGTCGTGCTGTTGCTGCGGCGGTAGAGCGCTTGCAGCTTTTCGATAGTCTCGCGTGCGAGCGGATGAGCGATGGCGGCGGGATCGACGCGGAGATCGAGACGGGGAATCCGGTCGGGCTCTTCCTCCGAACGCGGCAGGGTCCAGACGATGTCCAGAAGCTCCTCTTCGGTGAGGCCGAGCAGCGGGCCGCGCAGCAGCGCGCCGAGCGCCAGCGTGTCGCGCCGGTCGGCGAGGACGCGGGTGAGCGCAATCAGGTCCTGGACCTCCTGGCGGCGGAAGAACCCCTTGCCGGCCTGTGTCGCCACCGGAATGCCGCGACGCTCCAGCGCCTCCTCATAGCGCCACAGCTCGGCGCCGGTCGGCGCCAGCAAGGCGATGTCGCCCGGCTGACAAGGACGTTCCGCGCCGGTGCGCCGGTCGATGATGGGCTGGCTGTCGATCAGGCGCGCGCACAGCTCGGCCACGGCATCGGCTTCGGCGTCGCGCTGCTGCTCGGCGCTGGCCTTGCCGTTTTCGTCCGCGACGGCGATGTCGAGGGCCGCGACGCACAAGCCGTTGCCGGGATCGTCGTGAAACGGATCGAGGGCCGTAAATCCGGGTTGGCCATCGGCCGAGAGCACGGCCTCGAAGCGTTCGTTGACGAACGTGAGGATTGAGGCGCAGGAGCGGAAATTGGTGGAGATCGACAGGAGGCTGTCGGGGTCCTGAGCGTTAAAGGAGTCGCGCGCCTGCACATAGGCGCCGACATCGGCGCCGCGGAAGCGATAGATCGCCTGCTTGGGGTCGCCGACCAGGAAGAGTGCGCCCGGCCGGATCCGGAATCGGGTCCAGTCGGCATCGCCATCGACCGGCTCGCCGCACAGCCGCCAGAAGATCTCGGTTTGCAGGGGATCGGTGTCCTGGAACTCATCGACGAGGACATGCGCGAAGCGCTGTCCCAGCGCGCGCCGGACATCATCGTGGTCGCGCAGCAGGTCGCGTGCGGCGAAAATCAGATCATCGAAGTCGAGCTGGGCGCTCGCGCGCTTGTGGTCGCGATAGCGCTGCAGGATCGGACGCGCCTCCTCGATCAGAGCCGCCAGAACCTGGCTGGCCGCCGCCTGAAGAAGCGAGGCCCGGGCGTCGCAGCAGGCGGTGTAGTGGCCTTCGGCAGCGATGTTCAGCCGCTCGCCGTCGGCCTTGGAGAGGCCCGCCTGCTTCGCCGCTTCGGTCCATTTGCCCTTCTTGCGATAGGAGGCAAAGGCGCCTGCCTTGGTGCAAAGGTCCGGGTGCGGACGCGAGGTCAAAAGCCGGATCAAGCCCGAGGGCATGGCGGGATCGGGACCGGCCGCCAGCGCGGTCGCCATCTCGACCAGCCGCTCGACGATCACGACCGTTTCCGGCTCGGTCGCCGCCGTCCCGCGCATGAAGACTGCGAAATCCGCCGTCGCCTGCCGGAAGGCTGTCAGATGACCGTCAAGCGGGGAGACGGCCGGCGCCGTGAGGGTGCGGCGGCGTCGCAGATTCTCGGCGATCTTGTGGACCAGCGCCACGGTTTCACCGGGGCTGTGCAGCACCATCTCAGCGAGAATGCCGCCCTGATCGCCGGACAGGCGCTCCCGCAGCCAGCCATCGAAGATCTCTAGGAAGGTGAGATCGGCCTGATTGCGGTCCATGACGCCGGCGCCGGGATCGATGTCGGCCTCGGCCGGATAGGGCTTGATCAGGCGCTGGCAGAAGCCGTGAATGGTTGAGCAGGTGATTTCGTCGATCGCGGCGCTTGCGGCCGCGAGATTGCCACGCTGCGTTTGCGACAGGCCATCGGGCAGGGCCACACGCAGCTCGGCCGCGATATGTCCGGCCGAGAGGTCGGCGACAAACTCGCGGACACGCGAGAGAAGCTCGCTGGCCGCCAGTTCGGTGAAGGTGACGGCGGCGATGGCGCGCGGAGGGACACCCTCGGCGAGCATGACGGCGATGCGTCCGGCCATAACGGCGGTCTTGCCCGAGCCCGCGCCGGCTTCAACCAGGATCGAGCGATCATGGAGGCTGATCGCGTCGTGCCGTGCCCCGTCATCCTTGAGAACGTTGGACACGCTGCTCATCATTCCGCCTCCCAGATTTGAGCGACTTCGCCCAGCCGCTCGGTCGCGGCCGGCATCTTGCGTTTGCAATAGGTGGCGCTGGCATTGGCCGGCAGGGCGAAGGCGAGATCGTCATAGTCGCCACCCGTGTCGGGGCCTGGCAGCGCCGCGCCGCCGGCGAAACTGATCCTCGCCGCGCGCAGATAGCCGGTGATCTCGGCGAGCACCGCCTCGGGGTCGTCGAGCTGAAGGTCGACGGGCTCGCGTGGGAACAGCAACGAGGCGCTGATCGCGACGTCATGGCCGAGCAGCGCCTTCACCGCGAAGGCGTAGAGGCAGCGCTGAAGCTCCCGGCCGCCATTCAGCCGGATCGCGGTCCGGGGCGGGCGGCCCGTCTTGTAGTCGCGGACGAGCGCGCGCTTGCCGTCGCCCGCGATGTCGAGCCGGTCGATGTAGCCGGCGATATTGAACCCTGTGTCGGGGATCGTGACCGGCAGGCCGGGATCCCACGGCGTCTCCGCGTCCGACTTGGTCTCCAATCCGCCGAACGGCACCTCGCCATAAGAGCGGGCGCCCGGAAGAAGGTCATCGCCATAGGCTAAAGCCCGACCCGCCATCAGCCGAGCATCGTCCAGGGTGCGCCCCCAGATGACGGCCGGCGGGATCGGGCGTTCACTTTCCCAATCGGCGGCGACAAGCTCGGCGGCCCGATCCACCGCTGCCGTGATCGCCGCGGCGTCGGCGGACGCCAGTCCACCGGCGTCCTCCAGGTCGCGCAAGGCGCGGTCGAGAACCATGTGAACCAGATCGCCGACGCCGAGCGCGTCGAGCACGAGCGGCTCGGCGCTGCTTTCGGGCACGCGCCAGCCGAAGGCATAGACCCAGGCGAAGCTCAGCGGATTGCGCAGCAGACGCCGGAGCGAGCTGGCCGACTGGGTGCGGGCCAGGATCGAGAGGATGATCGGATGATCGGGCCGGATGAGGCCGTCATGCGCCGTGATCTCGGTACGCCGCCAGTCGCGCCAGCAGCCTTGCGCGCTGACTGCCTGTGGAGCCGTGCTGAACTCCTGCGGCCGGGCCATGAGGCGGTCGGTTTCGCTGAAGGCATGGGCGGGCACGGCATTGCGGCGGAGGTAAACCTCCTCGCCATGCCCGGCGAGCAGCGGGCTGCGTCCCAGCAGGCGTCCGTCGCTGTCGCGCCGGGCGCGAGAGAGGACGACTTCACCGGCCGTGGTGGCCAGGATCGTCTCGAAATCCCGGCGATCGGCGAGGTTCACCGGAAGCGGGTCGAGCTCGGCAGTCGGGACAACATGGTCCGGGATCAGCCGGTCTTCGGCGATCCCGCGCGGCCAGCGCGAGGAGTTGAGACCGATCAATCGCACGAAGCGGCGCGGCGAGGCCGCGAGCGCGCTGACCGGCATCCAGGCGACGGACACACAGGCTTCCAGCCCGTCATCCTGCTTCAGGGTTTCGAGGATGGCGTCGATCGAGGCGGCTGGCCCGGCGAGAAGGGCCTTGCGCCAGATGGCAAGCGCACGGCCCTTGAGAAAGGCCTCGCCGATCTCGGGTGCAATGTCCGGCCCCTTGGCGAGAAGCTCGACCGCAGCGCACAGGGCCGGCGCGTGATCCGTGCCGTCGGGCCAGTCTTCCGGCTTCAACCGTGCCAGCAGGCGGTTCCAGGCATTGGGCGTCGACATGGGTGCATCGGCCGGCAGGACGCGCAGCCAGCCTTCGGGCAAGGATTCAAACGGCGCGGAATCCCGACACAGGGCGGCGAGACGCCGGAGCCGGGACTGCGACAGTCCGCGAACGACGATGTCTGCCAGCGCGGCGGCGGCCTGGCCTTCGCGGGTGGTGACGGTCCTGACGCCATGGACGAAGTGCAGGTCGATATTGGAGTCTGCGCGCAGGGCGAGGAAGTGATCGTCATAGTCGGCGGGCGAGGCGGTGGCGATCGCGATGTCTGAGGGCGCCGCCCGCCCTGAGGCAAGAAGCGACCGCGCCCAGCGCATGGCTTCGATGGCCTCGTGATAGGCCGTGGCCGCGCTGACGGCGCTGACTGCCGGTGTCCCCGCCGGAGCACGCGACACGCCGACGCCCGTGCCCTCCAGCCAGGCTGGCGCCGTCCTCGGCCCGGCCGTCCATTGCACGGGTATATGCGCGGTGAGCGCCTTCAGCAGCGGCCGCCAGCAGGGTGAGAGTTCCGTGAGGCCAGCGATCTCCATGGGGCCGAGAACGGCGGGCGCATGGGCGATACGGCTGGTGGCGGCGGCGACGATGTCGATGGGGCGCATCGTGCCGGCGGGAAGCTGCGCCAGGACCGCCGCCTCCAGCCGGGCGATGGCGTCGAGTCGCGGATGATCGGCCGCTCGCGCCGCAAGGTCGATGCCCGCACGCCAAGCCTTGTGCAAGGTGTCCGCGGCCGCGTCGATCATGCCGGGCAGCGACTTGATGTTCTCCAGCTCGCCCATCGGCGTTCCTGGCAGCACGGCTTGGATCGCCGCGCGCAGGCTTTCGTCGTCGATCGGCCGGACGAAACCTCCGGCGAGCCGCACCGCCGCCTGTTCGAAGGACATGACCTGCAGGCCGTGGCGCCCGTCGCGGGCCGCCGCCAGGCGGCGTTCCCGCACGGCGAGGCGGCCGTGAACGACGAGGGTGGATCGACTCGCGACGGCCATAACCGCTCTCCTTCCCGGGGGGCTACTTCTTGTTCGGACGCTGGGTGAGCGCCGATGCAGCCACCGTCTTCGCGGCCTTACTGCTCTTCGGATTCCGCAGCACCTTGGCGGCGGCGCTCGCCGCCCGCTTGCTGGTGACTTCGCCTTTCGAACCGCGCTTGGGCATTGTCTTGCCTCCCGAATTTCACGCCGATCACTATTGACGGGCGCCCTCGATGGGAATAATAATTACACGGATCGCGTCGATATGTCCATATACTTTTTATGCCCATCGGCGCACGGAGGCGGAAAGCGATGCTGGAAGGCGCTACGGCGTTGAAATGGGGTGTGGAGCGCCGGCTCGAGTTCATCGAGTTCCGGCTGTTCTGGGAGGGCGGGGTCAATCGCTCCGACATCATCGAGATGTTCGACGTGTCCGTACCCCAGGCATCGAAGGATCTGACGCTCTATCAGGAGCGCGCGCCTCAGAACGCCATCTACGACAAGAGCGCGAAACGCTATGTCGTGAGCGCGCAGTTCTCCCCGATTTTCCTGAAGCCCGATCCCGACGGTTATCTGTCCCGCCTGCGCTCCCTCGCCGAGGGTCTCACCGAGCCAAGCGAGTCCTGGATCGCGCATCCGCCCCAGACTGATATAGCCTTGACGCCGCGACGCGAGGTCGATTCAGGCGTGTTGCAGGCGATCCTCGGCGCGGTTCGCGAATACCGTTCGATCGATGTCCATTACCAATCGATGAGCGGCAAACGAGCCGACCCCATGTGGCGCCGGATGACGCCGCACGCTTTCGGCTATGACGGCCTGCGCTGGCACGCGCGCGCCTATTGTCACATCGACAATAAGTTCAAGGATTTCCTGCTGCCTCGGGTCCTCGGCGTGCGCGACATGGATGCTCCCGGACCCGGCGGCGATCAGGATACATTGTGGCAGGAGACTTTCGACATCGAGATCGGTCCGCATCCTCGTCTGACACCGAGCCAGCGCGCGGTGGTGGCAAAGGACTATGGGATGAGGAAGGAGCGGGCCGTTTTGACGGTGCGCTACGCGATGCTCTTTTATGTTCTCAAGCGCCTTGGCCTACTCGGCGACGCTAGTCAGCAGGATCCCCGCACCCAGCATATTGTTGCCCTCAACGCCGCTGAGACGGCACGCGCCCTGAAGCGCGCTGACTTCGAAATTGAGGAAACAGAGCAAGCTCCAAAGGTCAGGGGGAGCGCTTGATGGAGAGGTCGGAACAGCGCCCCTATCTTATGTCCTTTGGAACGGGCGGCCTCTTCATCAACGAAAGCGTGGCCGTTGCTCGACTGCACGTCGCCGGCGCCGATTGGGATTCGACATTGGTCGCCGCGCAAGAGAACGGCGCATTCCCGGTCCGCAAGGCAAGTTCGGCGCGGCGCTCGATCCGGGAGATCGTCAACCGCTTGAAGCATCTGTCTCCGGATGAGCTGGCGCTTTTCAAAGAAGGGAACCGGAGCGAGCAGGCCGCTCTTCTGTGGCTCGCAGCCTGCCGCGCGTACAGGTTCATCGGCGAATTCGCGGTTGAGGTGCTCAGCGACAGGTTCCTGTCGTTGCGGACCGACCTTAGCTATGACGATTTCGATGCGTTCCTGGCCGCTAAGGAGGAATGGTCTCCGAAGCTCGCGGCGCTATCGGCATCGACACGCGCCAAACTTCGCGCCGTGCTCTTCCGCCTGATGCGGGAGGCTGAGGTCTTGTCACAGGATAACCGGATCCTCGGGGCGATGTTGTCGCCGCGCGTGTTGGCCGTGATCCAGGCCAGCAACCCCGATGAACTTCGCTACTTCCCCGGTGCAGAGCGACAGTTGGGGAGGCGATAACGATGTCGCGAACGAGTGGGACGGCAAGCCCCAAGGATCGCTTCGATCACCTCCTGAAGGTGGTCGCGAGCGAGCGCTTTCTGAAGAAGCAGGGCCTCGGCAACGAGGTGCCATTCTTCATCTGCCCCTATCCAGCCGACGAGGCCGTCGCCATGGAGGCGATGCGCGCCAGCCTCGTGAAGCAACTTGGAAACCGAGGCGTGCGCGTGATCGAGATCAATCTCTACGATCTCAGCATCGCCTTGCTGCGCGATCGTGGCATCTGGGATGAGGTTCTCGCCGCAGAAAACAGCATCAGGAAGGACGAGCTGAAAGAGCTTCTTCAAGGGGTTCTCGATCCCGAAACGCATCTCGTTCCTGAAATCGGCGCACGGCTCTCAAGCGAGGAGTTCGATGTCCTGTTTTTGTCGGGAGTCGGTGAGGTCTATCCCTATATCCGGTCCCACAATGTGTTGAACAACCTCCAGAGCACCGCCAAGGAAAAGCCGACGGTGATGTTCTTCCCTGGGAAATACACGCACAGCCTGGCCACAGGAGCATCGCTCGATTTGTTCGGAATCCTGCACGACGACAAATATTACCGGGCATTCGACATAACACACTACGAGATCTGAGGGGGGCATGACCAAACTTCGCGACATTTTTGAGAAACCTGTCGATCGCGCGATCGAGGGGGTCATCAAGGCGGATGACGAGGCCAGCCTTCGGGTCGAACTCGAGGAGTATGTCATCACCAACGAGATCGAGCGTCAGTTCGAAAGGTTCTGCACCTCCTCCAACTGGGCGGAATACCAGTCGTGCTCGGCGGCGGCCCTTTGCTTAATCCCCGCGAGCAGGTCGGCAGGCACGTCGTCAGGGGACAAGGAGGCGAGTTCGGCAAAGGCCTCGACCTCACTCTGGACGGCGTTGAAACGATCTTCCCAAGTCTCGTTGTATTGCGAGGCCTCATCCAGAATGGCTTGTTTGAACGGTAGCGCTTCACCGAAGTCTAGCGCCTGCAAGGCATGGTAAGCCTCGCTCTCGCTGTCGATGACATGCTGCTGCATTTCTTGATCGCCGGGCCAGTCCGTTTTGGCGGCGCGTCGAATCCCGTTAAGAACTTCAGAGGGTATGTCCTGCGTCATAGGCTCACCTGAATCTTTCAATCTTGGGCGGAAATATCGGAGCTGACGGGGGTATGTCGGTGACCGAAATTTTGTCGCTATGAGCCGCCCCGCAGCGGGTTGATCGTGCTGATCCCTGCAAAATGCTTCTCATTGTCGGTGACGATCGTGCAGCCGTTAGATTCCGCAACGGCGGCGATGATCATGTCCAAGGCGCTGCGCGGGTGGCCAGCGGCTGTCCCATCGGCCATTAGTCTCGCCCAAACGAGACCTGCCTTCTCGTCGAAGGGGAGAACGCGCCCGGCGAAGAGCGCTGATGGGCCTTCCGGCCCTGCGAACCACGCTTCGAGCTGATCGCGCTTGCGGCCGGCAGGCTTCTCCAGCACGCCGCGCCGAATCTCGGCGATGGTGAGCGAGGCGATGAAAAGGTCTTCGTCGACCTGTTCGGCCATCCACGCCAGCAGCGAGTCCGAGGGGGCGGTCTTGGTGACGTTGCTGATAATGATGGTGTCGAGAAGATACCGGCTCACAGGTCAACCTTGCGACCTGGCTCATAGGGGCGGGCTGGCACGGCATCGGCGCCAACCAGAGGCGAGCGTCGGAGGGCTTCGAGGATGCCACCCTTTCGCGGCGGCTGACCGGCGATGCCTTGGCTGACGGCAGCGCGCAAGCGCTCGGCCTCCGGGCCGTTCTCGGCCAAGCGCTTCGCAAACGAGCGAATTAGCTCCCGATCGGAATCGCGCCCGAGAACCTCGAAGCGCGCCATGCCGCGTTCAACCAAGCGGTTCCGGTAGTTCTTGATGGCGCGCCTCTGAGACGTGTCGCTCATGATTGACCTCCGCGATATTACCAGTAATATATCCAGTTACAGGTCGGACGGCAAGATGGCCTGGAGCAAGGGCTCGTTCCGGGAAGGAAGCGATGATGGCTGATGCCGTCGAACACCGCACGCGACCGCATCACCCAGCCGCCGATTGTAGGTATTTGCGCTTCGCCACGACGCGCCAGGGTTCGCCAGCGGAGCCTATCGCGACCGGGAGCGGCCGATATTTCACTGCATGTTTATCGCGTAACCAACTGAAACTGTTCAATGTTGTGGGGTTAGATGCGACAATGACAGCATGTCTGCCAACGTCGTTCAATTCCCAGCGTCGCAGGGCGACGCCGACCTTTACGACTACGTCCGCCCAATCCGGTCGGCGCTGCCGGAGCCGCGGTCACGCGCTCGGAACGGGGGCGAGCACCAGGCGAGCCTCAAAATCTCTGATGACTGGCCCGATCACGTGCCGGTCACTGAGGCCGAGCTGGACCTTTTCGAAGTCCATTTCGGTCCGCTCCTCGACGAGCTGCTGGGCTCGAAAAACTGAATTTGTGAAGGGAGGTCCCGCATGAACGCCAAAGCGACCCCTGCCTTGGCTTCGCCGGGGCGTGCCGCTCTCTATCTGCGTGTTTCGACCGGCCGGCAGGCCGAACACGATCTTTCGATTCCAGACCAGCGCCGTCAACTTCAAGCCTATTGCCAAGCGAAAGGCATCGCCGTCGTCGCCGAGTTTGTCGAGCCGGGTGCGTCGGCGACAGACGACCGGCGACCTGAGTTTCAGCGGATGATGGACGCCGGAGCACAAAAGCCCGCGCCGTTCGACTTCATCATCGTGCATTCCTTCTCGCGCTTCTTTCGCGATCAGTTTCAGCTCGAATTCTATGTCCGGCGACTGGCGAAGAACGGTATCCGCCTCACGTCCATCACGCAGGATCTCGGCGATGATCCGATGAGCGTGATGATGCGTCAGATCATGGCATTGTTCGATGAATACCAGTCGAAAGAGAATGCCAAGCACACGCTCCGGGCCATGCGCGAGAATGCCCGCCAGGGCTATTGGAATGGCTCGCGGCCGCCCTTCGGCTACAGGATCGTGGCGGCCGAGCAGCGGGGCGCGAGGACCAAGAAGAAGATCGAGCCCGATCCGGCCCAGGTCGAGACGGTCCGGCTCATGTTCCGCCTTGCACGGGTCGGCGCCGACGACGGTCCAATGGGGTCCCGCCAGATCGCCGACTATCTGAACACGCGCGGTATCCGGACGCAGACCGGCGGGCGCTGGGGCGTCGGGGCGGTCCACCAGATCCTGACGCGGGAGACCTACATCGGCCACCATCGCTTCAACGTCTCGGGCAAGCGCAAGGGAGAGCAGAAGTCGGAAGACGAGATCGTCGATGTGGTGGTCGAGCCGATCATCGACGAGGAGGAGTTCGCCGAGGTCCAGGCGGTGATGCGATCGCGCAGCCCGCAACTGAAGGCCCCGCGGTTCGTAACGGCCGGGACGCTCCTGGGCGGCGTGTGCTTCTGTGCCGATTGCGGGGGAGCCATGACGCTCCGCACCTCCGGCAAGGGGGACCAATACCGCTACTACACCTGCTGCACGACGGCACGGCAGGGGAAGACGGCGTGCCGCGGCCGCACGATCCCGATGGACGAACTGGACACAATGGTTGTGTCGCATCTGGAGAAGCGACTGCTTGCACCCGAGCGGCTTGAGGAGCTGCTCGCTGGTCTGCTTAAGCGTAAGGAGGAGCACGCTGAACGCCTGAAGGGTCGCATTGCCGAACTGAGGAAGCAGGCTGCGGACGCTGAAGCCAAACTGACTCGGCTGTACGAGGCCATTGAGAATGGTCTCGCTGAAATGGACGATTCCAACCTCAAGGGACGGATTGTCGAGTTGAAGCGGATCCGTGATTCGGCGCGGGCCGATGCGGACCGGGCCGAAAACAGGGGAGAGGGCGACGACAATCGAGTGACGCCGGAGCTGCTGCGTCGGTTCGGGATCGAGGCTCGTAAGAAGATCAGGGATCGAGAGGGCGGTTTCCGGCGCCATCATCTCCAGGCGCTAGTTCAGCGGGTGGAGGTCGGAGCCGACGAAATTCGGATCAGGGGATCGAAGCCAAGGCTCCTCCAGACGCTTGTGGCGTCTGGAGGAAACTATGGAGTGGAAACTGCGGCGCACGGCGTTCGCAGTTTCGTTCCGAATTGGCTCCCTGAGCAGGACTCGAACCTGCGACCATTCGATTAACAGTCGAACGCTCTACCAACTGAGCTATCAGGGACCGGAGGCGCCGAAGCGCCTCGGAGGCCGGCCATATAGCAACGCGATTCCGGTTTGTGAAGTCAGAACCGCACGCCATCGGGCCGGCATGTGGATATCCTCAGGCGCTGAGGCGCTCCTCCTGGCCTGCGAACTGCAGCTGGTGGAAGCTGAAATAGCGGCCGCGACGGGCGATAAGCTCCTCGTGGCGACCGCTTTCGACGACGCGGCCGCGATCGATGACGCAGATGCTGTCGGCGTTCACGACCGTCTGCAGCCGGTGGGCGATGACGATGGTCGTGCGGTTCATCTGCAGCGAACGCAGAGCCCGCTGCACCTCGGCCTCCGATTCGCTGTCGAGCGCGGCGGTGGCCTCGTCGAGCAGGAGAATCGGCGAATCCTTCAGGAAGGCGCGGGCGATGGCGATGCGCTGGCGCTGGCCGCCGGAGAGCTGGGCGCCATGCTCGCCGACCTGGCTGTCATAGCCGTCGGCGAAACCCATGATGAAGTCGTGCGCATGGGCAGCGCGCGCGGCGGTCTCGATCTCCTCGTCGCTCGCACCGGGCCGGCCGGCCGCAATGTTCTCGCGGATCGAGCCGGAGAACAGGAAGACGTCCTGGTTCACGAAGCTGATGGCGCTGCGCAGAGAATGATAGGTGACCTGATCGATCTTCTGGCCGTCGATGGCGATGGTGCCCGACTCCACTTCGTAGAAGCGCTCGATCAGGCTCATCACGGTGCTCTTGCCGCCGCCCGAGGGGCCGACCAGCGCCGTGGTCTTGCCGGCCTCGGCGACGAAGCTGAGGCCGCGCAGCACCGGCTCGTCCTTGCGATAGCCGAAGAACACGTCGTTGAACTCGATACGGCCGCCCTGCAGCGCGAGCTCCGGCGTGCCGGGCGGGTCCTGCTCGACGGCGGCGCGGTCGAGGATCTCGAACAGCATGCGGGCGCCCAGCAGCTGCGGGGTCAGGTCGATGTTGAGGCGGGCGAGCCGCTTGGCCGGCTCGTAGCTCAGCAGCAGGGCGGTGATGACCGAGAAGAACTCGCCCGGCGTGCGGCCGCCATGCAGCACGCCCCAGCCGGCATACATGACCACCAGACCGATCGCGACGCCGCCCAGCGCCTCCATGAGGGGACCCGACTGCGACTGCGCGCGGATCATCCGATTGGAGGCCTTCTCCATCTTGTCGATGCGGCCATAGATCTTGGTCCGCATCTCCTGTTCCATGGTGAAGGACTTGACGGTGCGGATGCCCTGGAAGGCCTCGATCGACTCCGTCATGATCTGCACAGCGGAGTGGAACTCGCGCTGGAAGATCTTCTGCACCTTGCGGATCAGGCTGCGCACGCCGCCGACCGCGATCGGCATCACCAGCAGGCAGATCAGCGCCATGAACGGGTCCTGGGTGACCATCACGGCGGTGAGGCCGATCACCGAGAGCAGGTCGCGCCCCAGGCTCGTGATGAGCAGGTTCAGCACGTTGCGCGCCCCCTGCGCGCCGTTGGTGAACCGCAGCATGATCTCGGCGGTGTGGCCGCCGGCGAAATAGCTGACATCCTGCGCCAGCAGGCGGTCGAGCACGCGCTTCTGGTTGTCGGCGACGATGCGATTGCCGACGCGCGACAGCGTCACGGCCTGGCCATAGGTGGCGAAGCCCTTGATCACGCTGAGCGCCAGCACGGCGCCCGAAAGGATCCAGATGGCGGCCGAGTTCTGCTGGACGAAGATGCGGTTGATGACGTCGCCCATGAGGAAGGCAAGGCCGGAGGTGGTGGCCGCCATGATGCCCATGAAGACGAAGGAGATGGCGTAACCCTTCCAGTGGCGGCGACCATCGGTCAGCATCAGCCGCTTGATCGTATCCCGTGTCTCGGGGCTGATCAGGTTGCGGAAACGATCGCCCAACTTGCTGGCTGCCATCAGTAATTCCTTTGAACAGGGTCGGCCGTCAGGGGACGGCGCTTTGCCCGTACGCTTTGCCGACGCTGGCCGCGGCGGCTTCATCAACGACGATCGGTCTGAGTTGTCAAACGTCGCCAGGGTCAGGCCGCTTCAGTGCGCGGCAGCTGTATCCGGTGCGACACGCGCCGCCGGAGCCGATCATCCGACACTCCGGCGACGCGTGTGTGAACTGGAGGCCACGGAGGGAATCGAACCCCCGTACGCGGATTTGCAGTCCGCTGCGTAACCACTCCGCCACGTGGCCATCCGGAGCGGGATGCGGTGCATGCCCACCCGAAGGACCGGGGCGCCTCATAACAGAGCCTTCCGGGATCGGCAACGGAGGTCGCGCGGCCATCCACTGCGGCGCGGGGCCGTTTCCCCACGGAAATGCCGGGAGGGCCGCGTCGGAGTGCGTCGACAAGGCCTGGGATTTTGTCGACGGGGCTCGCATGACGAGGCTTGCATTGCGCCCGCGCGTGCCGCAATTCTGCTGCGGATTTCCGCACGGCCGCCCACGGTACCCAATCGGTGCGGCCGCCCACGTTTTGAGGTTGTCTCCAAATGATCAACTTTGCCGAGCTGCGTCGCGCCATGGTGGATGCGCAGGTGCGCGCCAATGACGTCACCGACCTTCGCATCGTTGCCGCCATGCTGGAGACCCCGCGTGAGCGGTTCGTGCCGGCCGGCCTGCGCAACTTTGCCTATATCGACGACGACCTGCTGGTGAAGGACGCCTCGCCCGCGCGCTATCTGATGGAGCCGATGGTGCTCGCCAAGCTGCTGCAGGCGGCGGAGATCGGCCCGGACGCTCTGGTGCTCGATGTCGGCGCGGCGACCGGCTATTCGACCGCGGTCCTCGCCAAGCTGGCGGGGCAGGTTGTCGCGGTGGAGGAGGATGCCGAGCTGGCCGCGCAGGGATCCGGCCTGCTCGTCGAGCTCGGCCTGCTCAACGCTGCCTATGTGCAAGGCCCGCTGACGGCGGGCTGGGCGGGCGAGGCGCCCTATGACGTCATCCTGCTCAATGGCTCGATCGATGCGGCTCCCGAGGCGCTGCTCGCCCAGCTGAAGCCCGAGGGGCGGCTGGTGGCCGTGGTCGGCCGCGGTCGGGCAGGGCGCGCGACGGTGTATTCCAATACCTCCGGCGGGATCGGGTCGCGCGTGGTCTTCGACGCCGCCGTGCCGACCCTGCCGGGATTCGAGGCGCGTCCGGGCTTTGTATTCTGAGGCGTTGCGGGCGCGCTGTGGCTGATCTGCCGCGCGTCCGATTAAATCGTCTGATGAACCAAACCGACTGGTTCACAGCCTCGCGGACAGCACCTATTCTGATAATGGTGGGGAAGTCAGAGAATCGTCCTTTGCAGGCGATTCCGTTGAATTAGTGTGCGCAGGGGTTTGGGCCATGTGGCTTTCCGCTACCAGGGGCAGAGTTGTCGCGTTCGCGGCAATGGCGTTGTTTGTTGGCTCCTCGTTGCCGGCGCAGTCACAGACCCTGGAACAGGCTCTGGTCGCCGCTTACAAGAACAACCCGACGCTGAATTCGCAGCGCGCGGCGACCCGCGCGACCGACGAATATGTGCCGATCGCGCTGTCCGGCTACCGTCCGCAGATCTTCGGCACCGGCTATGTCGGGGCCCAGTGGTCGGAGACCCGGCTCGATTCGGGCTATGCCCTTCAGCAGGGCACGGGGACGACCAGCAATACCCGCACGACGCCCTCCGGCGTCGGCGTCACCATCAGCCAGACGATCTATAACGGGCTGTCGACCGCCAACTCAGTGCGCGGTGCCGAATCGCAGGTTCGCGGACAGCGCGAGCTGCTGCGCAACACCGAGCAGCTGGTGCTGCTCGATGCTGCCACCGCCTATATGAACGTGCTGCAGAACACCGCGCTCCTCGAGCTGCAGAAGCAGAACCTCGAAGCGTTGCGCGAGGAACTGCGCGCCGCCCGCGACCGATTCTCGGTCGGCGAGATAACGCGGACCGACGTCGCCCAGGCCGAGGCGAGCGTCGCCAATGCCCAGAGCGAGCTGGCTCTGGCGCAGTCCAATTTGAATACCGCCAATGCCGTCTTCTTTCAGGTGATCGGACTCAAGCCGACCAAGCTCTCGCCGGGCCGGCCGATCGACGGCCTGTTGCCGAAGTCGCTGCAGGGCGCCGTCGAAGCCGGCCTCGGCCAGCATCCGGCGATCAAGTCGGCGCAGTTCTCGGTGGACGCCGCGCTGTCGAACGTGAAGGTCGCCGAAGCGGTACTGTCGCCGACGCTGACGCTGAACGGGCAGGCCTCGTCCGACTACAACAGCACCCAGAACGTCGAGCGGCAGACCACCGCCTCGGCCACGCTGAACCTGACCGTGCCGATCTATCAGGGCGGCGCCGAGTTTGCGACGATCCGCCAGAACAAGGAACTGCTCAGCCAGTCGCGCATCGAGGTGGATGTGAACCGCGAGCAGGTGCGTGCGAATGTCGTGCAGTACTGGGGCGCGCTGGTGGCCGCCAAGGCCGCCATCGAATCCGCCCAGGCATCGGTTGCCGCCAACGAGATCGCGCTGCGCGGCGTGCGCGAGGAGTGGCGCGTCGGCCAGCGCACCACGCTCGACGTGCTGAACGCGCAGACGGCGCTGTTCGACGCCCGCGCCAGCCTCGTCATCGCCCAGCGCGACCGCGTGGTCGCCTCCTATGCGGTACTGTCGGCTTCGGGCGCGCTCAATGCCGGCAAGCTCGGCCTCAAGGTCGCGACCTACAATCCCAAGGTCCATTACGACCAGGTGCGCGATGCCTGGTTCGGTGTGCGCACCCCGGGCGGGGAGTGAGGGGGCGGCGCCTGTCGCCTCCTTCGCAATCCACAGCGACATCGACCCTCCGCGTGGTGCCAGGCTTGGCGCGGTGTCATATTAATGAGGCGTTAACAGGTGATTCGCGTGGCCTCACGCGGAGTTCCGCAGGCGCGCCGCATCGGTCCAAGCAGACCTGGGTCCAGAAACCGGAATCGAACGCATGTCGGCGAGTGCGAGGGCAAGTGAGCCGTCAATGGAGGAAATCCTTGCCTCCATCCGGCGCATCATCTCCGACGAGGTAGCGGCGGAGCCGCAGATGCCGTGCTCCGAGAACCCGCGAGCGGAGGCCGCCCGGCCCGCCGCTCCCGGTGCCGATATCGCGGTGGCCACCACCGGGCCGGCAGGGCGCAACGCTCCCTCCCATGTTGCCGGCGATGCGCCACAGGATGCGGCTGCCTCGGGAAGCTCTGCCGACACTGGCGAAGCGCGTGTCCCGACTGCCGGCGATCCGGTTCGGAGAATGCCATCGTCGGCACGTCCGGCGGGAGCGCCGCGGTCGTCGCCGGTCTATTCGAATTATGTTCCGGCCGGGCGTCCGGTGGCCGCCGATCCGTTCGGCGCGCATCGCCGTCAGGCTTCCGCCGCGGTGCTGAGCGCGCTGGCCGCTTCGCCGGTCGAACGGGCGCCTGTCGCCGAGCCGCAGGCCGTTCTGGAAGTGGCCCGGACCGAGCCGGCCCCGCCGCAGCCCGCGACCGTCGACGACAGCGATCTCGATGCGTCGCTCTCGGCGGCGCTGTTCGACCTGTCGCTGGTTGAGCAGGCGGTGCAGGCGGAACTTGCGACGATGACGGTCGACGCGGCGCCGCACGTGACGACGGCCGATGACGAGCGCTCCGGCGACGAGCGTTCTTCGGCCGAGCTTCCCCGAGCGGGCCACGCGGAGCCGGAGGTCGCGGTGTCCGACGATCATCCGGCGGATGCGTCCGCCGCTGCTCCCCTCCAAGTCCCATCCGCGCCGGAGACCGACGACATGCAGGTGCAAGCAAGGCCCGTCCACGCTCCGTCGCGCGCCGCCGGTTCCGAGCCGGCGGAAGAGCGTCGCGTTCCCGAGACCCGCGTGCCGGAAGCCGCACGGCCGTCCGAGCCGCGCTTCCTGCCCGCCGCTGCCCGCGCGAACACCGCGACGGACACGCCGGCGGTAGCGTCCGTCCTGCCGGAGGCCCCTTCGCGCCTTGTCTCCACCGCGACCAATGCGGCGGTGTCGACCGCGTTCGGCACGCTCGCGCGCACGGTCGCGTCGAACTCGCGCACCGTGGACGACCTCGTCACCGAGGCGCTGCGGCCGATGCTGAAGGCGTGGCTCGACGAGAATCTGCCCACGCTGGTCGAGCGTCTCGTGCGCGCCGAGATCGAGCGCGTCGCCCGCCAGGGCCTCTGAACGGGCGACTAAAACACTGAATTACGCGGCGGTGTGCACGCGCCGTCTTTTGGCGTGTTGACTTGAGGCCAAGGCTCCGCTTTCTCTCGCACCCGTTTCATTCGAGGTGCCGGAGCCAAAATGCTCGACAACAGGTTCGATCCCGCCGCCGTTGAAGACCGCATCTACCAGACATGGGTGGATGCTGGCGCGTTCAAGGCCGGACGTCCCGAGCGCGTAGGCGCCGAGTCCTACTGCATCGTCATCCCGCCGCCGAATGTCACCGGCTCGCTCCATATGGGGCACGCGCTCAACAACACGCTGCAGGACGTGCTCTGCCGCTTCGAGCGCATGCGCGGCAAGGACGTGCTCTGGCAGGTCGGCACCGACCATGCCGGCATCGCCACGCAGATGGTGGTCGAGCGCCAGCTCGCCGAGCGCCAGCTGCCCGGCCGGCGCGAGCTCGGTCGCGGCCCGTTCGTCGAGCGCGTCTGGGCGTGGAAGGAAGAATCCGGCGGCACCATCATCAACCAGCTGAAGAAGCTCGGTGCCTCGGCCGACTGGTCGCGCGAGCGCTTCACCATGGACGAGGGGCTGTCGCGCGCCGTCCTCAAGGTGTTCGTCCGGCTCTACAAGGAAGGGCTGATCTACAAGGACAAGCGGCTGGTGAACTGGGACCCGAAGTTCCAGTCGGCCATCTCCGATCTCGAGGTGCTGCAGGTCGAGGTGAAGGGCCATCTCTGGCACTTCCGCTATCCGCTCGCCGACGGCGTGACCTACCAGCACCCGATCGCCTTCGACGCGGACGGCCAGCCCTTCGAGTTCGAGACGCGCGACTATATCGTCGTCGCCACCACGCGCCCCGAGACCATGCTGGGCGATACGGGCGTCGCGGTGCATCCGGAGGATCCGCGCTACCAGGGGCTCGTCGCCGCTGGCGCCAAGGTGCGTCTGCCGCTGGTCGGCCGGCTGATCCCCATCGTCGCGGACGACTATTCCGACCCGACCAAGGGCACCGGCGCGGTGAAGATCACCCCGGCGCACGACTTCAACGACTTCGAGGTCGGCCGCCGGCAGAAGCTGGCGATGATCAACGTGCTCGACGCCGAGGCGCGCCTGACCCTTGTCGGCAATGGCGACTTTCTCGACGGTACGCAGCCGGGTCCGGACCGCGACATTGTGCTCGGGCTGGACGGCCTCAGCCGTGAGGCGGGGCGCAAGGCCATCGTCGCGCTGTTCGAGGAACGCGGCCTCGTCGACAAGATCGAGCCGCACACCCACATGGTGCCGCATGGCGACCGCTCCAACGTGGTCATCGAGCCGTGGCTGACCGACCAGTGGTATGTTGACGCCCACACGCTGGCGCAGCCGGCGCTCGCCGCCGTGCGCGAGGGGCGGACTTCCTTCGTGCCGAAGAACTGGGAGAAGACCTATTTCGAGTGGCTGGAGAACATCCAGCCCTGGTGCGTCTCGCGCCAGCTCTGGTGGGGCCACCAGATTCCGGCCTGGTACGGGCCGGACGGCACGATCTTCGTCGAGGAGACAGAGGAGGCGGCGGTCGCCGCCGCGCTGGCGCACTGCGTGCAGGCCGGCATCATCAGCGATGACGAGGCGCGCGAACTCGCCGTCGATCCCGAGAAGCGGGCGGCGCTGATCACCCGCGACGAGGACGTGCTCGACACCTGGTTCTCCTCGGCGCTGTGGCCGTTCTCCACGCTCGGCTGGCCAGACGAGACGGCTGAACTCAACCGCTTCTATCCGACCTCGGTGCTGATCACCGGCTTCGACATCATCTTCTTCTGGGTCGCCCGGATGATGATGATGGGCCTGCACTTCATGCCCGACGTGCCGTTTAGGGATGTCTACATCCACGCCCTCGTCCGCGACGAGAAGGGCGCCAAGATGTCGAAGTCCAAGGGCAACGTCATCGATCCGCTCGATCTGGTCGAGAAATACGGCGCCGACGCGCTGCGCTTCACGCTCGCGGCCATGGCGGCGCAGGGGCGCGACATCAAGCTGGCGACCTCGCGTGTCGAGGGCTACCGCAACTTCGCGACCAAGCTGTGGAACGCGGCCCGCTTCGCCGAGATGAACGAGTGCCGGCGCGACCCGGCCTTCGACCCGGCCCGCGCGGAATCGACGCTCAACCGCTGGATCATCGGCGAGACGCAAAAGGCGGGCGCCGAGATCACCACGGCGCTGGAAGCCTACAAGTTCAACGAGGCGGCGGGCGCGGCCTATCGCTTCGTGTGGAACATCTTCTGCGACTGGTATCTGGAGCTCGCCAAGCCGGTGCTCACCAGCCCGGCCGGCGGCTGGAAGGCCGAGACGCGCGCGACCACGGCCTTCGTGCTCGACGAGATCCTGAAGCTGCTGCACCCCTTCATGCCGTTCCTCACCGAGGAATTGTGGGCGCGCACGGCCGAGACCGGCGCGCCGCGCGACGGGCTGCTGGTGCTTGCCGCCTGGCCGAAGCTGGAAGGGCTGGAGACGCCCGACGCCGAGGCGGAGATCGGCTGGCTGATCGACCTCGTGACCGAGATTCGTTCGGTGCGGGCGGAGATGAACGTGCCGGCCGGCGCGCAGATCCCGCTCGTGCTGGTCGGCGTCAGCGAGGAGGCACGCGACCGCGTCATCATCTGGCATGACGTGCTCACCCGCCTCGCGCGGCTGTCCGCCATCGCCTTCGAGTTCGAGGCGCCGGCCGGCTCGGTGCAGATCGTGGTGCGCAACGAGACGGCGGCGCTGCCGTTGGCCGGCATCATCGACATGGAGGCGGAGGCGGTCCGCCTTGCCAAGGAGCTGGCCAAGGCGGCGGACGACATCGCCAAGGTCGACGCCAAGCTCGGCAATGCGGATTTCATCCGGCGCGCGCCGGAAGAGGTGATCGAGGAGCAGCGCGAGCGGCGCGAGAATGCCGCCGCCCGCGCGGCGAAAATCCGCGAGGCGCTGGCACGGATCGGCAAGGCGGCCTGACGGGAAGCATCGAGAGGAACGGCGGGGGAGGGCGCATGCCGTTCATCGAGAGCTTTCAGACGCATGATTTCCTCGCGACGCTGGTCAGCCTGCTGGTGGCCTTCGCCATGGGCACGCTGATCGGCGCCGAGCGGCAATACCGCCAGCGCACCGCGGGGCTGCGCACCAATGTGCTGGTTGCCATCGGTGCCTGCCAGTTCGTCGACATGGCGATGCATCTGAGCGGCCCGGACGGGGCGGTGCGCGTCGTCGCCTATGTGGTGTCCGGCATCGGCTTCCTCGGTGCCGGAGTCATCATGAAGGAGGGCGCGAACATCCGCGGCCTCAACACGGCGGCGACGCTGTGGTGCTCGGCGGCGGTCGGGGCCTGCGCGGGGGCGGACCTCGTCGCCCAATCAGTGCTGCTCACCGCCTTCGTGCTGGCCGGCAACACCATGCTGCGGCCGCTGGTGTCGGCACTGGAGCGGGCGCCGCGCTCGGAAGAGGCGACGGAGGCGACCTATGGCGTCAGCGCCGTGGTCAGGGCCGGCGGCGCCACCGAGCTTCAGGGCAAGCTCTCCGCCCTGCTGGAGGCGGCGCATTTTCCGATCGACATCATCGAGCCGCAGGACCGGACGGACGGCTCGGTCGAGCTTCGGGCGACGCTGGTCAACACCTCGGTGCGGATAGCCGAGCTCGACGCCGCCGTGGTGCGCATCCGCCATCTGCCGAACGTGGTCTCGGCCACCTGGACCCGTAGCGCGGCGGACTGAGGGAGCGCCCGCTCAGTTGGCGGGAGGCACCGGGCAGCTGGTGTCGCCCTCCTGGCAGGCGAGCAGCGTTTCCAGCTCGCCGACCCGGGTGCGGGTGACGGCATCCAGGCAGAGCGCCACCGTCATCGGATAGATGCTGCCGCCCTCCACGCCCGAGGCGCGAAAGGCGCATTCGGCATCGCGAAAGCCGATCCATGCCTTCTGCGCCTTCACCAGCTTCGCCTTGGTGTCGGCATTCCCGGCCAGCCGAGCGACGATCCGGCCATAGACCGCGTTCAGCCGGGCATCGGTTTTCCTGTAGGTCGCCGCGGCGCATTCATCGAGCCCCATCTGGCTGGGATTCGAACAATCCTGCGCTCGTGCCGGCCCGGCGAGCGGGGCGAGCAGAACCAGCGGAAGAAGGCAAAAGAGCGACCGGGCCATGGGCGTATCCTCTTGATGGTTAACGAGTTTTATCGCTGCCGTGGTATCCGGGCCTAGGGCCGAAAACTACACTTGGATACCGTTGCATCGTGTCAAAGCTGCAACACTGTCACGCATTCGCAACCATATCGGAAGGGGTTGGCCGCCATGCCGCGAAGCCGCCACAAACCGGCACGAAATCCGACGGATAGACGGGGGAAACTCATGTCAGGGTGCGGTTGCCCCGACAACAAACCTCGCGCCGGGATGCTCGACCAGAAATGGACGTCAGGACCATCATCGACAAGCGGAACCTGCCGAGCCGTCATGTGACGGAAGGTCCGGCACGCGCGCCGCATCGGTCCTATCTCTACGCGATGGGCCTCACGCGGGAGCAGATCCACCAGCCGCTGGTGGGTGTCGCTTCGTGCTGGAACGAGGCCGCTCCCTGCAATATCTCGCTCATGCGCCAGGCGCAGGCGGTGAAGAAGGGCGTCTCCGCGGCCGCCGGCACGCCGCGCGAATTCTGCACCATCACCGTGACCGACGGCATCGCCATGGGCCACGAGGGCATGAAGGCCTCGCTGGCCTCCCGCGAAGTGATCGCCGACTCGGTCGAGCTCACCATTCGCGGCCATGCCTATGACGCGCTGGTCGGCCTTGCCGGCTGCGACAAGTCGCTGCCCGGCATGATGATGGCGATGCTGCGGCTGAACGTGCCGTCGATCTTCATCTATGGCGGCTCCATCCTGCCGGGCTCGTTCCGCGGCCAGCCGGTCACCGTGCAGGACATGTTCGAGGCGGTCGGCAAGCATTCGGTCGGGATGATGTCGGACGACGATCTCGACGAGCTGGAGCAGGTGGCTTGTCCCTCGGCCGGGGCCTGCGGCGCGCAGTTCACCGCCAACACCATGGCGACCGTTTCCGAGGCGATCGGGCTCGCGCTGCCCTATTCGGCCGGTGCGCCGGCGCCTTACGAGATCCGCGACCGCTTCTGCATGGCGGCGGGCGAGCAGGTGATGGACCTCATCGCCCGCAACATCCGCCCGCGCGATATCGTCACGCTGAAGGCGCTGGAAAACGCCGCGACCGTGGTCGCCGCCTCCGGCGGCTCGACCAATGCTGCGCTGCATCTGCCGGCGATGGCGCATGAGGCCGGCATCAAGTTCGACCTGTTCGACGTCGCCGCCATCTTCAAGCGCACGCCTTATATCGCTGACCTTAAGCCCGGCGGGCGCTATGTCGCCAAGGACATGTTCGAGGCCGGCGGCATTCCGCTGCTGATGAAGACGCTGCTGGAGCACGGCTTCCTGCATGGAGACTGTCTCACCGTGACCGGGCGGACCATCGCCGAGAATCTCGCCTCGGTGAAGTGGAACCCGCATCAGGACGTGGTGCGCCCGGCCAATGATCCCATCACCGTGACCGGCGGCGTGGTCGGCCTCAAGGGCAACCTCGCGACCGACGGCGCCATCGTGAAGGTGGCGGGGCTGAAGAACCTGAAATTCTCCGGCCCGGCCCGCTGCTTCGACGGCGAGGAAGCCTGCTTCGAGGCAGTGACGCACCGCGCCTATGAAGACGGCGACGTGTTGGTCATCCGCTATGAGGGCCCCAAGGGCGGCCCCGGCATGCGCGAGATGCTGTCCACCACCGCCGCGCTCTACGGGCAGGGCGCCGGCGACAAGGTGGCGCTGATCACCGACGGACGCTTCTCCGGCGCCACGCGCGGCTTCTGCATCGGCCATGTCGGGCCGGAAGCGGCGGTCGGTGGCCCGATCGGGCTGATCCGCGACGGCGACATCGTCACTATCGACGCTATCGAGGGCACGCTGGACGTGGCGCTCTCGGACGAGGAACTCGCGGCCCGCAAGGCGGCGTGGAAGCCTCGCCCTTCGCCCGTCGGCTCGGGGGCCATCTGGAAATTCGCGCAAGCCGTGGGACCCGCCCGTGACGGGGCGGTCACCCATCCCGGCGGCGCGGCAGAGACATCGTGCTATGCGGATATCTGAGCGCTCAGCCCTTTTCGCCCTGATGGGCGCCCTCGCGGCGGTCGTGCTGGCTCCGAATGTCGCGCTGGCGTTCGACGGCTCGCCCGATGCCGCCGACGCTGCCCCGGCGGCACTTCCCAAGGCTGTCATGCCCTCGCCGGGCACCCCTCGTCCGCTCGAGGAGGCTGTCCGTTTCGGCACGCAGGCGCTGCGCTCCGGCGACATGGAGAAGGGCATCGATTCGCTGCGCTACGCGGCCGACCAGGGCCACGCCGGCGCGCAGTGGAAGCTCGGACGCATGTATGCCGAGGGCGAGGGCGTCGAGCGCAATGACATCAAGGCGTTCGAGTACTTCACCCAGATCGCCAACATGCACGCCGACGACAACCCGTCGACGCCGCAGGCGCGCTTCGTCGCCGATGCCTTCGTGGCGCTCGGCACCTATTATCTGGTCGGCATTCCCAACAGCAAGGTCCGGCGCGACCCCGGCCGCGCCCGCGACATGTTCGCTTATGCCGCCTCCTATTTCGGCGACCCGGACGGGCAGTACCATCTCGCCCGGCTCTATATCGATGGCGAGGGCGTCGGGCGCGACCCGCGCTTTGCCGCGCGCTGGCTCGGTCTCGCTGCCCATAAGGGGCAGTACCAGGCGCAGGCGGCTCTCGGTGGGCTGCTGTTCAAGGGCGACGAGGGCATTCCGCGCCAGGGCGCGCGCGGGCTCATGTGGCTGACGCTGGCACGCGAATCCGCTGCCGGACCGGGCGACAAATGGGTGGTGGACCTCTATGAGGACGCCTTCTCCACCGCCTCCTCGGACGAGCGCGCCATGGCGCTGGTCTATCTCGAGCAGTACATGAAGACGGGCCGCTAAGCGGCTCGCCTGCCTGACATCATCCGCCTCATGATCAGTTCTTGAAGGCGAGATCCGCCCAGACCGGCACATGGTCGGAGGGCTTCTCCCAGCCGCGCACATGCTTGTCGATGCCGGTCGCCTTCAACCGGTCGGTGGCCTGCGGCGACAGCAGCAGATGGTCGATGCGGATGCCGTTGTTCCGCTGCCACGCGCCGGCCTGATAATCCCAGAAGCTGTACAGGCCCGGCGCGTCCGTGGTGGCGCGCAGGGCGTCGGTCATGCCGAGATTGAGAATCTCGCGGAAGGCCGCCCGTGTTTGCGGCAGGAACAGCGCATCGCCCGCCCAGGCGGCCGGGTTGGCGGCGTCCTCCGGCTCGGGGATGACGTTGTAGTCGCCGCAGACCACCAGCGGCTCCTCATAGGCGAGCCGATTGGCGATATGCGCCTTCAGCCGTGCCATCCATTCCAGCTTGTAGGGATATTTCTCCGTCTCGACCGGGTTGCCGTTCGGCAGATAGATGCCGCAGACGCGCACGACGCCCTCGCCGGTAGAGACCACGACCTCGATGAAGCGCGACTGCACGTCGCCGTCGCCGCCGGGCAGGCCGGACGTCACCTCGTCGAACGGCAGGCGCGAGAGCACGGCGACGCCGTTGAAGCCCTTCTGGCCGTGCACGGCGACGTTGTAGCCAAGCTGCTCGAACGCCTCGCGCGGGAACTGCTCGTCCTGGCACTTGATCTCCTGCAGGCAGACGATGTCCGGCTGGCGTTCAGTGAGCCAGGCCAGCGTGTTGTCGAGCCGGAGCCGGATGGAGTTGACGTTCCAGGTGGCGATACGCATCGGACGGCTTCCGTAAGGACGGTGAATCGGAGCGGGAGCTTACAGCACCGGCAGCAGCCGGCGCACGATCATGGCCGAGGAAAGCGCGACCTCGTCGACGAACTGGGCGAAATCGAAATGCGATTCGTGGCCGGCGAGGTCCGAAAGCGCGCGGATGACCAGCCAGGGTACGTCGAAGGCGGCGCAGACCTGCGCCATCGCCGCGCCCTCCATCTCGACCGCCGCGCCGCCCAGCTCGCGGAACAACCGCTCGCGCAGGACTTCGCTGCCGACGAACTGGTCGCCGGTGAGCACCCGGCCGAAATGTAGCCGGGGCGGGCGTGCCGGATCGCCGGCGGAAAGCGGGGAGAGTACCAAATCGGCCAGGGCCGCCCGCACGCGCCCGAGCAGCGCTTCCTCCGCGGCATGGCCGAGGGCGTCGTTCGGGCTGAAGAAGGGCAGGTAGCCGGCCTGGTAGACGGTGAAGCCGTCCTTGAGGGTGTAGCCGGCATCATGCTGCACGACATGGTCGGCAATCACCACATCGCCGATCGAAAGCTCCGGATCGAGCCCGCCGGCGATGCCGGAGAACAGCACGACCCGGCAGCCGAAGCGCTCGATCAGCAGCGTGGCGGCGATGGCGGCGTTGACCTTGCCCATGCCGGCCTGCGCCAGCACCACCGGCTCACGGTCGAGATGGCCGGCGTGAAAGCGCATGCCCGCCACTTCGGACGTTGTGGCGTCGGCCAGATTGTCGGCGAGATAGGCGAGCTCCTGTGGAATGGCGCAGAGCACGCCTATCGGGCGCATCAGAGCGCGAAGCTGGTGCCGCACCCGCAGGACGAGACCGCGTGCGGGTTGTTGATGCGGAACGAGGCGCCGACCAAATCGTCGACGAAGTCGATATTGGAGCCGGACATGTATTCCAGCGACACCGGATCGATCACGACGCGGGCACCGCCCTCATCGATGACGATGTCGTCGGCGTCGCGCTCGCGGGTGAGATCGAACTTGTACTGGAAGCCGGAGCAGCCGCCGCCCTCGACGCTGACCCGCAGCATGCTGTCGGGCGACTCGCCCGAGAGGATCTCCGCGATGCGACGGGCGGCGCTGGCGGTGACGCCGACGCCGTAGGGGGCAGGAACCGCTTCCGGCGTATGAACCGGGCTCGACGGGCTGGCGCTCATGTCGCGTGCCTTCGGGTTGAATATGACTTGGCTCAATAGTTAAGTGCTGCCGGTCCCGAGTCCAAGGGGAACTTGGCGGCTGAACTTGCAGGGGAGGTCCGCTTATGGCGGTGGCCGGGGCGCAATCGCGCGTGCCATGGGCGTCAAAGGCGGAGGAAAGCCGGGGCCGGCTGCATCCGGAACCGGATATGGGCAGCCGCAGCGCCTTTCGCCGCGATGCCGACCGCATCATCCATTCCACGGCGTTTCGTCGCCTCGCCTACAAGACGCAGGTGTTCTCCTATCACGAGGGCGACCACTACCGGACCCGGCTGACCCACACGCTGGAGGTGGTGCAGGTCGCCCGCTCCATCGCCCGCGCGTTGGGGCTGGACGAGGATTTGAGCGAGGCGCTGGCGCTGGCGCATGATCTCGGCCACCCGCCCTTCGCCCATGCCGGCGAGCGCGTGCTGGACGCCTGCATGGCGGCCTATGGTGGTTTCGACCACAACGCCCAGTCGCTGCGCGTGGTCACGCGGCTGGAGAATCGCTACCCGGATTTCGACGGGCTGAACCTCTCCTGGGAGACGCTCGAAGGCATCGTGAAGCACAACGGGCCACTGGCCGGTCCCAAGGCCGAACCTCTTGCCCATGCCATCGAGGTGCATGCCGAGAAGCAAGATCTGTGGCTGTGGAGCTGGCCCTCGGCCGAGGCGCAGGTCGCGGCCATCGCCGACGACATCGCCTATGACGTGCACGACCTCGACGACGGGCTGCGGGCCGGGCTGTTCGGCATCGAGGAGTTCGCCGGCCTGCCGCTGGTCGGCGCCATCATCGCCGGCGTCCGGGCGCGCTGGCCCGATCTCGACCGCCCGCGCGTCATTCACGAGATCGGCCGGCAGATGATCACCGTGCTGATCGAGGACGTTGTGGGTGAGACGCGCGCGCGCATCGCGCAGGCCCGGCCCGACAGCGCCGACGCAGTACGGCACCTGGGCGCGGCAATGGTCGGCTTCTCGCCGCGCGTTGCCGAGGCGGAGCGGGCGATCAAGTCGTTCCTGTTCCCGCGCATGTACCGCCATCCCCGGGTGATGGAGGAGATGGACGCTGCCGGCGAAGTAGTGCGCGACCTGTTCCGCCGCTACATGGAGGACACTGGCGCGCTGCCCGAGGAGTGGCGAGCCAGTGTCGCCGGTCGCACGGAGGACGCGCGGGCACGGCGGATCGCCGACTTCATCGCCGGCCAGACCGACCGCTATGCGCTGGCGGAACACCAGCGGCTCTTTGACACTACTGCGGAACTGCGGTAGCGCCAGCCGCCGCCTGCGTTTGCGGGCCTGACGTGCCGGGAGTTCTCGCCGATGAACCTGTTCGCCATTTTCGCCGACCATCTGCGCACTGCCGTGGCCGAGCTTGCCGCTGAGGGCGTGTTGCCGGCCGGGCTCGACGTCTCGCGCGTGGTGGTCGAGCCGCCGCGCGAAGCGAGTCATGGCGACCTCGCCACCAATGCGGCGATGGTGCTCTCGAAGGATGCGCGCATGAAGCCGCGCGATCTCGCCGAGAAGCTGACGGCCAAGCTCGGCGCCATCCCCGGCGTTGCCCGGGTGGACGTGGCCGGTCCCGGCTTCATCAACATTGCGCTGGACGGTTCCTACTGGCCGCGCGTCATCGTCGCCGCGCTCAAGGCGGACGGTGCCTATGGCCGCTCCTCGCTCGGGGCGGGGTCGACGATCAATGTCGAATATGTCTCGGCGAATCCGACCGGCCCGATGCATGTCGGCCATTGCCGGGGCGCGGTGTTTGGCGACGCGCTGGCGAACCTGCTCGCCTTCGCCGGCTTCGCTGTGACGCGCGAATACGTCATCAATGACGCCGGTGCGCAGGTCGACGTGCTCGCCCGCTCCGCCTATCTGCGCTACCGCGAGGCGCTGGGCGAGGCCATCACCATTCCCGAGGGCCTGTACCCCGGCGACTATCTGGTGCCGGTTGGCAAGGCGCTGGTTGTCAAATTCGGCAACACGCTGGTCGACAAGGATGAGGCCGACTGGCTGCCGGCCGTCCGCCCCGTCGCGATCGATTCCATGATGGCGATGATCCGCGACGACCTCGCCGCGTTGAACATCCATCACGAGGTGTTCTTCTCCGAGCGCACGCTGCACGAGCGGGTGGGTGGGCAGCCCAGCGTCATCGACCGGCTGATGGACGAATTGCGTGCGCGCGACCTCGTCTATCAGGGCAGCCTGCCGCCGCCCAAGGGTGCGCCGGTGGAGGACTGGGAAGACCGCGAGCAGACGCTGTTCCGCGCCACCCAGTTCGGCGACGAGATTGACCGGCCGCTGGTGAAATCCGACGGGGCGTACACCTATTTCGCCGCCGACATCGCCTACCACAAGAACAAGTTCGATCGCGGCTTCAAGCAGATGATCGACGTGTGGGGCGCCGATCATGGCGGCTATATCAAGCGCATGCAGGCGGCGGTGAAGGCCGTGACCGCGGGCGAGGGGCATCTCGACGTCGAGATCTGCCAGCTGGTGCGCCTGCTGCGCAATGGCGAGCCGGTGAAGATGTCGAAGCGCGCCGGCACCTTCGTCACCCTGCGTGAGGTGGTCGACGAGGTGGGCCGGGACGCGGTGCGCTTCATGATGATCAACCGCAAGAACGACGCGGTGCTGGATTTCGACCTCGCCAAGGTGATCGAGCAGACGCGCGACAACCCGGTGTTCTACGTTCAGTACGCCCATGCGCGGGCGCGCTCCATCCTGCGCAATGCCAAGGAAATGTTCCCCGACCTGCCGCAGCAGCCGGCCTCCTTCGCTGACGCCGATCTGTCGCTGCTGGACGACGAAGGGGAAGTTGCGCTGGCCAAGCTGATCGCCAACTATCCGCGTCTCGTCGAGCAGGCGGCGGCGGCGCGCGAGCCGCACCGCGTGGCGTTCTACCTCTATGATCTCGCCAGCGCCCTGCATGGACAGTGGAATCGCGGAAAAGATCTGCCACATTTACGCTTCATTATCGAAGATGATCGAAAGTCGACTTATGCGCGGCTGGCATTGGTTCACGCGGTCGCGCTGATCATCACTTCGGGACTGTCGATCCTCGGAGTTGATGCTCCCGAAGAAATGCGGTGAGCATGTCGCGCGACGGTTCGTCCGACCTGCCGCCGCGATAACGTCGCCCCTGCGGGCGGCGATGTATCGAGACGCAGCGAACAGGTTCGGTGAACATGGCCAACGACACGACGCGTAATCGGCAGGACAACCCGGCCGAGGACCCGCTTGCCGAACTCGCGCGCCTGATGGGTCAGGAAGACGAATTCGCGGATCTGATGCGCAAGGCGCAGCCGACACCACGCCCGGCCGCGCCGCGTCCGGCGGCGCCTGCGCCTGGCGTTTCCGCTGGGGCGCCGCGCGCGCCCCTGCCGCCACGCCCCGCGCCGACCCGTCCGGCGGCGCCGCCGCCGACGGCGCGCCCGGCTTCCCCCACACCGTCGCATTCCTCCTTCGCGGCCCTGGCGGCGGATGTCTATTCGGACACTCCGCGCCGGTCGGGTGACGCCCTCCAGCCGCGCGCCGAGCGTCATTCGCTCGAGGATGCTGCCCGCGACCTCAACCGCAACCTGGTGCGCCCCGAGCGCTCCGTGCCGGAGCCCCGCTCGTTCGAGCCGCGCGCGCCCGAGCCCCGCATGGCGCCGCGCCCGTCGGCGCCGTCGCCCCGTTCGGCCGAGCGTCCCGGCTATGCCGACGGCAACGTGGATGCCGTTGCCCGCGCCCTCTCGCAGCCGCTCGATCTCGGTGATGAGCCGCCGCGCGGCGAGCGTGCGCCGCCGGCTTGGATGAGCCGAGGCGCCGCCCCGCGCGCCGATGCGGCAGCAGCCCGCGACTTTTCCGCCGCCGACGATGCCTATGATTACGGCAGCTCGGCCGTGGCCGACGACGGCTATGGCGAGGATCAGCATTCCGACTCGAGTTTCGAGGTCGAGGAGGAGCGCGCGCCGCGTGGCGGTCGCCGCCATCTGATCGTGGTCGGCGCCGTCGTCGTCGCTGCCGTGGCGGCGGTTGCCGGCGGCTACACGCTGCTGTCGCGTCCGGGCGGCATCGCCTCGTCCACCAGCGAGCCGCCGATGATCCGCGCCGAGCAGGGGCCGAACAAGGTCGTGCCCAGCCAGCCGGCGCAGGAGCCCGCCAGCGACGGGCAGAAGCTGATCTATGACCGCGTCGGCGGCAGCGCACCGACCGGAAACGAGAAGGTCGTCTCCAGCGAGGAGCAGCCGGTCGACGTTTCGCAGGCCGCTCAGCCGCAGCAGCCGCGCGTGATCCAGACGGCGCCGAGCCAGTCCGTCACCGCCACATCCGGCCAGTCCGGCACGGAGCCCAAGCGCGTGCGCACCCTGACCGTGCGGGCCGATGGCACCATCGTCGAGGATGGCGGCCCGACGCCGGTTCCCGGCGGTACCCAGCCGACCGCCGCAGCGGCGCAGCCCACGGCTTCGGCCCCGATTCCGCTGAGCTCGGGCTCCGGCGGGCCGGTTTCGACCAATCCGACGCCGCTGGCGTCGACGCCCTCCATCGTGCCGAACGTGCCCGCACCGGCGCCGCGCGTCGCCGCCGCGCCGGCTCCCACAGCGCAGCCGGCCGCTCCCTCGGCGGCTCCGGCGGCTCCGGCGGGTGCCTATGTGGTGCAGGTCGCCTCCGTTCGTACCGAGGCGGAAGCGCAGGCGACCATCAAGTCGATGCAGGCGAAGTACTCGGCCGTGCTCTCGGGCCAGCGTTCCTCGGTGCGCCGCGCCGATCTCGGCGACCGCGGCATCTATTACCGGGCGCAGATCGGTTCGTTCGGCTCGCGCGACGACGCGGTCAAGCTGTGCGAGGCATTGCGCGCGGCGGGCGGCGACTGCATGGTCCAGCGTAACTGATCCCTGGTGACCGACGCGCTCATGTCCCGCCTTTCGCCCCGTGCTTTCATCACCGGCTGTGCCGGCACCGCCTTCAGCGTCGAGGAGGAGGATTTCCTTCTCGACGCCGCCCCCTGGGGCCTCATCCTTTTCCGCCGCAACATCGAGACGCCGGCGCAGGTCGCCGATCTCGTGCGTGCCTTCCGCACGCTAGTCGGACGGACGGACGCGCCGGTGCTGATCGACCAGGAAGGTGGGCGCGTGCAGCGGCTCGGACCTCCGCACTGGCCGAAATACCCGCCGGCCGAGGTCTTTGCCCATCTCGCGGAGAGCGACGGGCAGGCGCGTGGCGCGCAGGCGGCACGGCTCGGTGCGCGGCTGATGGCCGAGGACCTCGCCGCACTCGGCATCAATGTCGACTGCGTGCCCTGCGCCGACCTTCGCCTGCCGGAGGGCCACGGCATTATCGGCGACCGCGCCTATGGCGACACGCCCGTCCAGGTCGCGGCGCTGGCGCGGGCGGCGGCCGAAGGGCTGATCGCGGGCGGCGTGCTGCCGGTGCTCAAGCATATTCCCGGCCATGGCCGCGCCCGTGCCGACAGCCATGAGAGCCTGCCGGTGGTGGACACGCCACGCGCCGTGCTGGAGGCCACGGATTTCGAGCCGTTCCGCCTGCTGGCGGACCTGCCGCTCGGCATGACCGCCCATGTGGTCTATTCCGCCATCGATCCCGACCGGCCGGCGACGACCTCGAAGCGGGTGATCGACGAGGTCATTCGCGGCCATATCGGCTTCGACGGCGCGCTGATGAGCGACGACCTGTCCATGGGTGCGCTGGCGGGCACGCTTGCGAGCCGCGCGGAAGCGTCCTTCGCGGCGGGTTGCGACCTCGCACTGCACTGCAATGGCCGCATCGAGGAAATGCGCGAGGTGGCCTCGTCCTCCCCCCGGCTGGAGGGCGATGCCGCCCGGCGCTGCGCTGCCGCGCTGGCGCGACTGACGCCGGTGGCAAAAATCGAACAAACGCAGGCGCGCGCTCAATTTTCGGATATGATCGCGGCGTCCTGAACGTCCGTTGCGGTCCCCTATGGAACAGAGCCAGTTCGCTTTCGAGGCGGATGATGTCCGCCAGGCGGGAGAGCCAGCTCTCGTCGTCGATGTCGACGGCTTCGAGGGGCCGCTCGACCTGCTGCTGGCGCTGGCGCGGACGCAGAAGGTCGACCTTGCGCGCATTTCCATTCTCGAACTGGCCGAGCAGTACCTGACCTTCGTCGAGGAGGCACGGCGCATCCGGCTGGAACTCGCCGCCGACTATCTCGTCATGGCGGCGTGGCTCGCCTTTCTCAAGTCGCGCCTGCTGCTGCCCGAGCCGGTGAAGGACGACGGCCCGAGCGGCGCCGATCTGGCAGCCGACCTTGCCGAGCGGCTGCGACGGCTGGAGCGCATCCGCGCCGCCGCCGCGCATCTCGCCACGCGCGACCGCATCGGCCACGAAGTGTTCGAGCGCGGCGCTCCCGAGCCGCTGACGCCGGGCGGGCCGCAACTCTACGAGGCGACGCTTTACGATCTGCTGGCGGCCTATGGTGCCCAGCGGCAGAAGATGGCGCTGTCGCATGTGAGCTTCGCCCCGCGCCATGTCGTGTCGCTGGCGGAGGCGCGCCAGCGGCTGGAGCGGCTGATTGGCCGGCTTGCCTTTGCCGGCGAGTGGGCGCGGCTCGACGGCTTTCTGCTGAACTGGATCGCCGATCCGAAGATGCGGGCGACGGCGCTGGCCTCGGGCTTCTCGGCGAGCCTGGAGATGGTGCGCGAGGGGCTCATCGACGTGCAGCAGGAGACGGCGTTCGCGCCGATCTGGATCCGCAGCCGCCCGGCGGACGCTGGTTCGAACGGCAGCGGGGAGAGTGCATGAACGCCGAGGCGGCGCGCGCGCCGCAGCCCGGATCACACGAGACCGCAGCGGCGGGGCGTTCCGTCTCGCTGCGGCTGCTCGAGGCCATGCTGTTCGCGGCCGGCGAGCCGCTCGACGAGGTGACACTGGCCGCCCGCCTGCCGGAGGGGGCGGACCTCAAGGCGCTGCTGGCCGAGCTGGCGCAGGATTATGCGTCGCGCGGGGTCAACCTCGTGCGCGTCGCCGGCAAATGGATGCTGCGTACGGCGCCGGACCTCGGTTTCCTCTTGGCGCGCGACAAGCCGGAACCGCGCCGGCTCTCCCGCGCGGCGCTGGAGACGCTGGCGATCATCGCCTATCACCAGCCGACGACGCGGGCCGAGATCGAGGAGATCCGCGGCGTCTCCACCAATAAGGGCACGCTTGACGTCCTGCTGGCCGCCGGCTGGGTGCGCATGCGCGGGCGCCGGCGCAGCCCCGGCCGCCCGGTGACCTATGGCACGAGCGAGCTTTTCCTGGTGCATTTCGGGCTCGACAGCATCCGCGACCTGCCGGGTCTCGACGAGTTGCGCGGTACTGGGCTGATTGACGCGCGTGTCTCCGCCGGCTTAACGGTGCCGCTGCCCAATGACGACATGGGGCTGAAGGACGACGAGGACCCGCTCGAACCCGAGCTCGACCTGTCCTATGCGCCGGAGCCCGAGGTCGATGAGGACGAGCAGGACTGAATCCTCCTCCTTTTCCGGAGAGGGACGCGGCTGCCGGACGATCAGGAGATCTGTTTCATGTATCAGGCGCTCGCCCGCACGCCGGTCTCGCTGGCCAGCCGCCTCACGCTGGAGAATGTGCGCCACGCCTATGACGGCAAGGAATCGGTGCGCGGCATCTCGATCACCGTCCAGCCCGGTGAGATCCTGTGCCTGCTCGGCCAGTCCGGCTGCGGCAAGACCACCCTGCTGCGCCTGATCGCCGGCATCGAGCGCCCGAGCGCCGGGCGCATCCTGCTCGACAACCAGGTGGTGGCGGGACCGACGGATTTCGTGCCGCCGGAAAAGCGCAATATCGGCCTCGTCTTCCAGGACTATGCGCTGTTCCCGCATCTGACGAATCTGCAGAACGTGGCTTTCGGCCTGCGTGCGCTGAGCGCGGAGGAGGGGCGTTCGGAGGCGATGCGGGCGCTGGAGCGGGTGCGGCTGGAGACGCATGCGCAGAGCTTTCCGCACGCGCTTTCCGGCGGCGAGCAGCAGCGTGTGGCGCTGGCCCGCGCGCTGGTGCCGCGCCCCGGGATTCTCCTCATGGACGAGCCGTTCTCCGGGCTCGACAGCCGGCTGCGCGGCAGTGTGCGCACCGAGACGCTGAACGTGCTGCGCGATGCGCGGGCGACCTGCATCATCGTCACCCACGACCCGGAGGAGGCCATGCGGCTGGGTGACCGCATCGCCTTGATGCGCAAGGGCGAGATCGTTCAGCTCGGCACGCCGGAGGAATTGTACCGGCACCCCGCCGACCTTTCCGTCGCGCGCTTCTTCAGCGAGATCAACGAAGTCGAAGGCGAGGTGCGGCAAGGGCGCGTGCATACGCCGCTGGGCAGCTTCGCCGCGCCCGGACTGGCCGAGGGGACCCCGGCGATCGCGGCGATCCGTCCCCAGGGCGTGGAGCTGCGCGCGCCCGGTTCCGGCACCCGCGGACGGGTGGTGACGCACCGGTTCCTGGGCGAGCTCGATCTCTACGAGGTCGCTGTCGAGGGGCTCGACCGCCCGCTTGTGGCCCGGCGCCGCACCATCGCCGGCCTGCTGCGTGGACATGACGTAGGCGTGCACATAGATCCGGCGGAAGTCCTTGTCTTCGCCGCGACCGGGCCCTAGTGTCCGCTCACAATTGCGATGCGCGGCCGCGAGGGGCCGGCGGCGCCTCGGACAGGGAGTTGTAAAATGGGTTCGTTGAGCATCTGGCATTGGATCATAGTGCTGGTGGTCGTGCTCCTCCTTTTCGGTCGCGGCAAGCTGTCCGAGTTGATGGGCGACGCCGCCAAGGGCATCAAGGCGTTCAAGAAGGGCATGGCCGACGACGAGGAGACGCCGTCCGCCAAGCCGGCCGAGCCGACGCGCTCGCTCGATCACCAGTCCACCGTGGAAGGCGAGCGCACCAAGGTCGGCTGAGACGGCTGGAGCGCTGCAAACGATCGGGGAGGGCCGCCATGCGCGGCCCCGCGTAACCTATGTTTGATATCGGCTGGTCCGAGCTTCTGGTGATCGGCATCGTCGCGCTTGTCGTGATCGGCCCGAAGGAGTTGCCGGCTGTCCTGCGCAAGATCGGGCAGGGCGTCGGCAAGCTGCGCCGCATGGCCGGCGAGTTCCAGGGGCAGTTCAACGAGGCGCTGCGCGAGGCGGAGCTGTCCGAGTTCAAGGACAACATCACCGGCTTCAAGAACGACCTTGGCAACCTCGCCAGCGATGCGCGCACGAGCCTCGCCAATGCAATGCCGACGAATCCGCTGCACGACATCGAGGATTCGATGAAGGCGCCCACCGGCGCGGTCGAGAGCACGGAACTGCCCGCCGGCGATATCGAGGCGCAGCTGCCGCAGCCGACCGAGCTGGAGGTGCATCCCTTCGAGTCGATCGAGGACGAGGTGCGCGCGGCAGCGGCGAATCTGCCCCCGGTCGCGCCGGGTGTGGCCAAGGCAGCGGACGCCAAGCCGGCGGAGAACACGCCTGTCGCGACGGCGAAGCCCGCCGAGGTGGTGCCTCCCGCGCCCGAGAAGCCCAAGCCCGCGCCGCGCCGCAAGGCGGCAGCCGCCACAGAGCCTGAAGTCGCGGCGGCGGTTGCCGCGCTTGACGGGCCCGCCGCCGACGCCAAACCGGCCGTGAAGCCGCGTGCGCGCGCCAAGGCCGAGCCGGGCGCCACGAAGGCCACCCGGCCCCGCATCACCCGGAAGCCGGGCGGGTCCACCAGCGGCAATGAGGGGCCGCAGGCATGAGCCAGGATGATATCGACGCCTCCAAGGCGCCGCTGATCGAGCACCTGATCGAGCTGCGCTCGCGGCTGATCAAGTCGCTGATCGCGTTCTTCATCGCCTTCTTCGCCTGCTTCATGCTGGGCAAGTTCATCTACAACATCCTGCTCTGGCCGTACGAGTTCGCGGCCGGCGGCACGGAGCATGTGAAGCTCATCTACACGGCGCCGCAGGAATTCCTGTTTACCCAGATCAAGCTGGGCATGTTCGGGGCGGCGTTCATCTCCTTCCCCGTGGTGGCGACGCAGATCTATATGTTCGTCGCGCCGGGGCTCTACAGCCACGAGAAGAACGCCTTCCGCCCCTATCTGGTGGCGACGCCGGTGTGCTTCCTGATCGGTGCGGCCTTCGTCTATTTCGTCGCCATGCCGATGGCGATGACCTACTTCCTCTCCATGCAGCAGGCGGCCGGGCCGGGCTCGGCGGAAATCTCCATGCTGCCGCAGGTCAGCGAGTATCTGTCGCTGATCATGACGCTGATCTTCGCCTTCGGCATCTGCTTCCAGCTGCCGGTGATCCTCACTCTGCTGGCGCAGATCGGCGTGGTGAGTTCGGATCAGCTGAAGAAGTTCCGCCGCTATGCCATTGTCGGTGTGTTCGTGGTGGCGGCGGTGCTGACCCCGCCGGACGTGGTGAGCCAGCTCGGCCTCGCCATCCCGACCCTGCTGCTCTACGAAGTGTCGGTCGTGCTGGTGCGCATGATCGAGAAGAAGCGCGCGGCGGCCGAGGCGGCGGCGAATTCCACGACCTGACTTCTAAAGCGACCGCCATTCTGGCCGCGCCGGGCTTGTCCCGGCGCTGCCGATTGGGTAGGTCCGTGCCACCTTCGGCAGGTCGGTGAAACGCCGGGGGCGAAAGCGAGACGTCCATGCACGACATCAAATGGATCCGCGAGGAGCCGCAGGGCCTCATTCGTGCGCTGACGCGCCGTGGCACCGCCGAGGCCGACGCCTCGGCGCTGGTGGCCGAGCTTCTGGCGCTGGACGAGCGCCGGCGCTCCGGCATCGCCCGGCTCGAAGAGTTGCAAGCCCGCCGCAACGCCGCCTCCAAGGAGATCGGTGCGGCGAAGAAGGCCGGCAATGACGGGCTCGCCGAGACGCTGATGGCCGAGGTCGGCAAGCTCAAGACCGACATTCCCGCGCTCGACGCGGACGTGAAGGCGACCGAGACGGCGCTGAACGACAAGCTCGCCGCCATCCCCAACGTGCCGCTCGACATCGTGCCGGATGGTGCGGACGAGCATGACAATGTCGAGATCGCCAAGGCTGGCGTGAAGCCCGACATGGCGTTCGTGCCGAAGCAGCATTTCGAGCTCGGCGAGGCGCTCGGCCAGATGGATTTCGAGGCTGCCGCCAAGCTTTCCGGCGCGCGCTTCGTGGTGCTGAAGGGCAAGCTAGCGCGGCTGGAACGCGCCATCGGCCAGCTGTTCATCAATACCCATGTCGACGAACACGGCTACACCGAGGTCGCCCCGCCGATCCTGGTGAAGGATGAGGCGATGTTCGGCACGGCGCAGTTGCCGAAATTTGAGGATGATCAGTTCTTTACTGATCCTCGCAGGCCCGGATGGGCTGCTGCTGCGGCAGAGGCGGTCAGCAGCATAGTCAAGTCAAACCTTCCCAAGGCTGGCGAGACCGTTACACTTGAAGGTCTGCTTCGTAAGTCGGCCAAAGACGCAGCCTCCGTAGTGAAGATCTGGAGTGAGATGGCGAAGAACGAAGCCGCTGGCGACGCTCCTTTCAGTGGCACTCGGCTTGGCCTCATCCCCACCGCCGAGGTTCCGTTGACCAACCTCGTGGCGAATTCCATCCTCGCCGAGGAAGAACTCCCGCTGCGCTACACCGCGCTCACCCCCTGCTTCCGCGCGGAGGCGGGATCGGCGGGGCGCGATACGCGCGGCATGATCCGCCAGCACCAGTTCAACAAGGTGGAGATGGTCTCCATCACCACCCCGGAGAAGTCGCTGGAGGAGCAGGAGCGCATGCTCGCCTGCGCGCAGGCGGTGCTGAACAAGCTCGGCCTGCACCATCGCGTGGTGACGCTGTGCACCGGCGACATGGGCTTTGCCTCCGCCCGCACCTTCGACATCGAGGTGTGGCTGCCGGGGCAGAATGCCTATCGCGAGATTTCCTCGGTCTCCACCTGCACCGACTTCCAGGCCCGGCGCATGAATGCGCGCTACCGGGCGAAGGACAGCAAGGCGCCGCGCTTCCTGCACACGCTGAACGGTTCGGGCGTGGCGGTCGGGCGCGCGCTGGTGGCGGTGCTGGAGAACTACCAGAACGAGGACGGCTCCATCACCGTGCCGGACGTGCTGGTGCCCTATATGGGCGGGCTGACCAGGATCGAGCGGGCCTGACGTTTAGAGGAAAGAACGATGCGCATCCTGGTCACCAATGACGACGGCATCCACGCTCCCGGTCTGGAGGCCTGCGCGCGCATCGCGCGGGCGCTGTCCGACGATGTGTGGGTGGTGGCGCCGGAGACCGACCAGTCCGGCGTGTCGCATTCGCTTTCGCTGTCCGATCCGCTGCGGCTGCGCAAGGTGGAGGAGCAGCGCTACGCGGTGAAGGGCACGCCGACCGACTGCGTGATCATGGCCGTGCGGCACATCTTGGCCGATCACAAGCCCGACCTCGTGCTCTCCGGCGTCAATCGCGGGCAGAACGTGGCCGAAGATGTCGGCTATTCCGGCACCGTCGCCGGCGCCATGGAAGGCACCGTGCTCGGCATTCCCTCCGTCGCGCTGTCGCAGGCCTATGGCTTCGAGACCAAGGCGGCGCCGGCCTACACCGTCGCTGAGCATTGGGGGCCGCAGGTCATCCGTACGCTGCTGGAGCAGGGGATTCCGCCCGGCATCGTGGTCAATGTGAACTTCCCCAACCGTCCGGTGGACGATGTAAAGGGCATCGCGGTGACGGCGCAGGGCCGGCGCAACCAGGATCTTCTGCGCATCGACCAGCGGGCCGACGGGCGCGGCAATCCCTATTACTGGATCGCCTTCGAGAAGCGTATCTTCGAGACGGTGAACGGCTCGGACCTGCATGCGCTCGACCAGGGGCTGATCTCGGTGACGCCGCTGCGGCTCGACATGACCGACGAGCCGGAAATGACCCGGCTGGCGCAGGTCTTCACGCGTGGGCAGGCCTTCGCCCGTTGACAAGTCTTCGCCCGCTGGTCCGATTGGGCGGGCAGGAACGGAGGCAGTCCGTGACCGGTGCCGAGCATGACGACGCTGTGGAGCGTGCCCGGCTGCTGCTGGCGCTGCGCCAGCGCGGCATACGCGACCGTGCGGTGATGCGCGCCCTGGAGGAGGTGCCGCGCGAGCACTTCGTCGAGCCGGCGATGCGCCGCGTCGCGTGGAGCGATCACGCTTTGCCGATCGATTGCGGCCAGACCATCAGCCAGCCGACCGTGGTGGCGCTGATGACGCAGGCGCTGGAGATCACCTCCGCGCATAACGTGCTCGAGGTCGGCACCGGCTCCGGCTACCACGCCGCGATTCTCGCCAGCATCGCCCGCCATGTCGTGACGCTGGAGCGCTTCCGCACGCTCGCGCGCACCGCGGCGCTGCGGCTGCGCGAGCTCGGTTTCACCAATGTGGAGGTCGTGGTCGCCGACGGCCTCGCCGGCTATCCCGCCGGGGCACCGTATGACCGCATTGTGCTCAACGCGGCACTGCGCGAGGTGCCGGCTGCGCTGTTCGAGCAGCTGGCGCCAGAGGGCATTCTGGTGGCCCCGGTCGGTCCGCCGGAGGACACGCAGATGCTCGTGCGTTACGCCCGCAAAGGCGGCGGGCTGGAGCGGCGCGACCTCGGACCCGTGCGTTTCGTGCCGATGCTGCCCGGAATAGCTGCCGTTCTCTAGGATTTCTGCCGCGAAAACGCCGCGAAGCTTGCAGGATGCTGCATCGTTTAAGCCGACGTTTACCTATACAGGGCTTTAATCCAAACCGGTCCAGCGTTCGGGTGTGGTGCGATGCGTAACTTCCTGTCGGCGTCCGGTTGCAAGCCTCTCATGCGGCTTTCCGTTGTTGCGCTTCTTGGCGGAACGGCGGCCGCGTGCAGCTCGGATACTGCGCGTTTCAACGATCCCAACGGTAATCCGTTCTCGGCGCAGAGCGCCAGCCCGGCCTATACCGGCTCGGTTGCCGCCGCCCCGACAGGCGCGGTGCAGGCGGCGCCGATCGGCGGGGCGCCGATGGCCGCACCGCAGGTCGCCTCCGGCTATCCCGCGCCTGTTGCCAGTCCTTACGGTGCTCCCCGGCAGGTGGCCAGCGCCACGCCGGCGAATGCGGCCCCGGCCTATCCCGCCCCGACCTACAACACCCCGTCCTATCCGGCCGCGCAGGCGGCTGGTGCGCCGCAGCCGCTCTATGGCAGCCAGCCGCAGCCGATGGCGGCAGCGGCTCCCGCCGCCGTCCGGGCGCCCCAGGTGGCAGCCGCCACCGCTGGCGGGCACGTGGTGCGGCCAGGCGAGACGCTGAGCTCGATCTCCCGCAATTACGGCATTTCGCGCAGCGCCCTGGCCGCTGCGAACGGGCTCGATGCCAATGCGCAGGTGCAGATCGGCCGCAAGCTGGTCGTTCCCGGCGCGGGCGCCCCGGTCAACCCGGTCGCCGCCGCGCCGAAGCCGGCCGCCACGCAAGCCGTTGCCACAACTCCGGCCCTGACCCCCGCTGGCAAGCCGGCGACCGTGGCTTCATCCGCGACGCCGTCCGTCACCACGGGCGCGCCGGCGGCCAAGCCCGCCACGGTCGCCGCCGCGCCGGCTGCGGCTCCGGCCGAGCCCAAGCCGCAGACCATCGCCGCCGTGAAGCCCGCCGAGACGCCGGACGAGATGCGCACGGCGAGCGGCGCGCAGTTCCGCTGGCCGGTGCGCGGCCGCGTCATCTCCGGCTTCGGGCCGAAGCCGGGCGGGCAGAAGAACGAGGGCATCAACGTCTCTGTGCCGGAAGGTACAGCGGTCAAGGCCGCCGAGGACGGCGTCGTCGCCTATGCCGGCAGCGAGCTGAAGGGTTATGGCAACCTGGTGCTGATCAAGCACTCCGACGGCTACGTCACGGCTTACGCGCACAATAGCGAGCTCGACGTGAAGAAGGGCGATCCGGTCAAGCGCGGCCAGGTCATCGCCAAGGCGGGCCAGACCGGCAACGTGACCTCGCCGCAGGTGCACTTCGAAATCCGCAAGGGTTCGGAGCCTGTCGATCCCTCGCAGTATCTCGCCGGCCTCTGATCGCCGCTCCGGCTTAACCGGCGGGAAATATCCCCGCCGTGGACAACCGGCGCGACAAGTGGACCTTGGCGCCGGTCAGCGCGGGACGGCAGGTGGGTCGGAAAGCGATACGCCAAGCCGTCCCGCGACATCCTGAACATATTGCCAGGCGGTACGGCCCGAGCGGGCGCCGCGCGTGGTGGACCACTCCAAGGCCTCGCGCCGCAGGGTGTCGGCGTCGATCTTCACGCCGAAATGGGCGACATAACCCTCGACCATCGACAGATACTCGTCCTGGCTGCATTTGTGGAAGCCGAGCCACAGGCCGAAACGGTCGGACAGCGAGACCTTCTCCTCCACCGCCTCGCCCGGATTGATCGCGGTCGAGCGCTCATTCTCCATCATGTCGCGCGGCAGCAGATGCCGGCGGTTGGAAGTGGCGTAGAAGATGACGTTCTCCGGCCGCCCTTCGATGCCACCTTCCAGAACCGCCTTGAGCGATTTGTAAGAGGTGTCGTCGGCATCGAAGGACAGGTCGTCGCAGAACACGACGAATCGGAACGGCGCGGGACGCATCAGCGCCATCAGCGCGGGCAGGGTCTCGATGTCCTCGCGATGGATTTCCACAAGCTTGATCGGCAGCTTGCCCTCGCGACCGATCTCCGTGTTGACCTCGGCGTGGCTCGCCTTGACCAGCGAGCTCTTGCCCATGCCGCGCGCACCCCACAGCAGGGCGTTGTTGGCGGGCAGGCCGCGGGCGAAGCGCAGCGTGTTGTCGAGCAGCTGGTCGCGCGTGCCGTCGATGCCCTTGAGCAGCCCCATGTCGACGCGGCTCACGCGCGGCACGGGTTCCAGCCGTTTCACGTCGGCGTGCCAGACGAAGGCGTCGGCGGCGTCGAAGTCGGCGCTGGCGGCGCGCGGCGGAGCGATGCGCTCCAGCGCCTCGGCGATGCGGGCGAGGACCGGGCCGAGATCGTCGATCGTATGGGTCATGATGGAGCTCCTTGGCGGAGCGAAATAGCGATACGGAACGGGTAGCACAAGCCTAACCGTAACGTACGTTACTCCCTGTCGCGGACGTGACGCGGCGCACTGCCGACGGCGTTTGCATTCGGCGGGCGCGTCAGTATAGTCCGCGCCGCTTCGCCGGGCCTTCTGCCCGCCTGATTTCGACGGACCCAAGGAACCGACATGTTGATTACGCCCGCCTATGCGCAGGCCGCCGGCGCCGGCGGTACCGACATGCTGATGTCGCTACTGCCCTTCGTTCTGATCTTCGTGATCATGTATTTCCTGATCCTGCGCCCGCAGCAGAAGAAGGTGAAGGCACACCAGGAACTGGTGAAGAACATTCGCCGCGGCGACACCGTGATCACCTCGGGTGGCCTGATCGGCAAGGTTGCGCGCGTCGTGGACGACACCGAGATCGAGCTGCAGCTCGCCGACGGCGTGAAGGTTCGCCAGCTGCGTGGCCTGATCACGGACGTGCGCGCCAAGGGCGAGCCGGCCAAGGACGAAGGCACCGCCTGACGCTTACCTCTTGCGGCCGCCGGGTTTGAGCGGCCGGAAGGATCGATATGCTCTACTTCTCGAAATGGAAGGCCTTCGCCATCCTCGCGGTCTCGGCGATCATCTGTCTGATGGTCGTCCCGAGCCTGCTGCCGTCGAAGGTCTATGACAGCCTGCCAGGCTTCCTCCACCGCAAGATCGTGCTCGGACTCGACTTGCAGGGCGGCTCCTACATCGTGTTGCAGGTCGACGCCGGCGAGCTCCGCAAGGGCCGGCTCGAACAGTTGCGCGACGATGCGCGACGCGTGCTGCGCGATGCCAAGATCGGCTATGGCGGGCTGAACATCCAGGGCGATTCCGTTCAGGTCCGCCTGCGCGACGCAAAGGACGGCGAGGCCGCGCTGACGCAGCTGCGCACGCTGGCGGCGCCGATCGGCGGTACGCTGTCGACCTCCGGGCAGCTCGACACCGATGTCTCGCTCAGCGGCGACGTGATCAGCATCACGCCGACCGCGACGGGCATCCAGTCGCGCACCATCCAGGCGGTGTCGCAGTCCATCGAGATCATCCGCAAGCGTATCGACCAGCTCGGCACCACCGAGCCTTCGATCCAGCGCCAGGGCGCCGACCGCATCCAGGTGCAGGTGCCGGGCCTGCAGGACCCCTCCCGCCTGAAGGCGCTGCTCGGCCAGACCGCCAAGCTGACCTTCCGCCTCGTCGATACCTCGATGAGCGCGCAGCAGGCACTGCAGGGCCGTCCGCCCACCGGAACCGAGATCCTCTACTCGCAGGACAACCCGCCTGTCCCCTATCTGATCGAGCAGCGCATCCTGGTCGCCGGCGAGGACCTGACCGACGCGCAGCCGAGCTTCGACCCGCAGACGCGCGAGCCGGTGGTCACGTTCCGCTTCAACACCAATGGCGCGCGCCGTTTCGCCGAGGCCACGCAGGCCAATGTCGGCAAACCCTTCGCCATCGTGCTCGACAACCACGTCATCTCGGCGCCGGTGATCCGCGAGCCCATTCTCGGCGGCTCGGGCCAGATCAGCGGCAGCTTCACCGTGCAGCAGGCGAACGACCTCGCCATCCTGCTGCGTGCCGGCGCGCTGCCGGTGCCGCTGCAGGTCGTGGAGGAACGCACCGTCGGTCCCGGTCTCGGCGCGGATTCGATCCGCTCGGGCATCGTCGCCTCGGTGGTCGGCGCGGCCGCGGTCGCCATCTTCATGATCGCGACCTACGGCCTGTTCGGCGTGATCGCCAACATCGCCGTGGCGATCAATGTCGGCATGATCTTCGGCGTGCTCGCCATGCTCGGCGCGACGCTGACCTTGCCCGGCATTGCCGGCGTGGTGCTCACGGTCGGCATCGCGGTCGATTCGAACGTGCTGATCTATGAGCGCATCCGCGAGGAGGCGAGGGCGGGCCGCTCGGCGATCTCCGCCATCGACGCCGGCTTCACCCGCGCGCTCGCGACCATCCTCGATTCGAACATCACCACGTTCATCGCCGCGGCGGTGCTGTTCTATATCGGCTCGGGCCCGGTGCGCGGCTTTGCCATCACCTTCGGCATCGGCATCATCACCACCGTGTTCACGGCCTTCACGCTGACCCGCCTTATGGTGGCGTTCTGGGTGCGCTGGCGGCGTCCCCAGCGCGTTCCGATCTGAGAAAGGCGAGCGCACATGCCTCTGCTTCGTATCGTCCCGGACGACACGCATTTTGACTTCATGCGCTTCCGGCGCATCAGCTTCCCGATCTCGGCCCTGTTGTCGATCGTGGCGCTGGTGGCGTTCTTCACGCTCGGCCTCAATTTCGGCATCGACTTCAAGGGCGGCACGCTGCTTGAGGTGCGCTACCCCGGCAACACGCTGAACATCGGCGAGGTGCGCTCCAAGCTCGAATCGCTCGAGCTCGGCGAGGTGCAGATCCAGGAGATCGGCGGCGACGGCGAGGTGCTGATCCGCGTCGCCCAGCAGCCGGGCGGCGAGCAGGCACAGCAGGTCGTGGTTGGCAAGGTGCGCGCCGCGCTGGGCGAAGGCGTCGAGTATCGCCGCATTGAGGTGGTGGGCCCGCGCGTGTCGCAGGAACTGCTCAGCTACGGCATCGTCGGGTTGATGCTCGCGGTGTTCTGCATCCTGATCTATTTGTGGTTCCGTTTCGAATGGCAGTTTGCCCTCGGCGCGTCGATCGCGAACTTCCACGACATCGTGCTGACCATCGGCTTCATGGCGATCTTCCAGATCGACTTCGATCTCACGAGCGTCGCCGCGCTGCTGACCATTCTGGGCTACTCGCTGAACGACACCATCGTCATCTATGACCGCATCCGCGAGATGCTGCGTCGCTACAAGAAGATGCCGACGGACGAATTGCTCAACCAGTCGATCAATTCGACCCTGTCGCGCTCGGTCATCACCCATGTCACCGTGACGCTGGCGCTGCTGGCGCTGGTGCTGTTCGGTGGGCGGGCGATCCACTCCTTCTCCGTGACGATGATGTTCGGCGTGGTGCTGGTCGGCACCTACACCTCGATCTTCATCGCCTCGCCGCTGCTGATCTATCTCGGCGTGTCCACCCGGACCATGGCCGAGAAGGAGACCAAGAGCGCGAACCCGAAGGCCGAGCGCGTCGCGCCCTGAGGCACGCCCGGAGGGAGGCCCGGCATGGCCACGCCCGACGCTCATCTTCCGCGCCAGGTTCCGATCGACGGCTATGGCCGTCGGTCGTTCCACTTCGCCGGCATGGCGTCCGAGGGCTCCGTCCTGGCGCTGCCCTCGGGCATCCACGCCTGGGCGGCGGTGACGACCGCCGACATCGACGCGGCCTCTCTCCAGCTGGTGCTGGCACAGGCGGATCGGATCGAACTCCTGCTGATCGGCACGGGGGACGACCCGTGGCCGCTGCCGGATGCCCTGCGCTGGCGACTGCGCGACGCGGCCATTCGCGTGGACACCATGCCCACGGTCGCCGCCGCCTCGACCTATAATGTGCTGCTGGCGGAAGGGCGCGCCGTCGCCGCAGCCCTTCTGGCGCTCCCGTGAGCCCGGAGACGCAGATGAGCGAGGCCGACGGCGCCTATTGCGCGGCTCTGGTGCGCGATCTCGACCGCGACCGCTACATTGCCGACCTGTTCGCCCCGGCGGACAGGCGTGGTGCACTGTTCGCCCTGCATGCCTTCAATGTCGAGGTCGCCCGCGTCCGCGAGGCCATCACCAACCCGATGGCCGGCGAGGTCCGCCTGCAGTGGTGGAGCGATGCGCTGATCGGCGGCGCGCGCGGCGACGTGCGGGCCAACCCCGTCGCGGCAGCGCTGCTCGACGCCATCGAGGCGTATCGCCTGCCACGCGAGACCTTCTTCGCGCTGCTCGATGCCCGCGTCTTCGATCTCTATGACGACCCGATGCCGAGCGTGAACGACCTCGAGGGTTATGCGGGGGAGACGTCCTCGGCGCTGATCCGCCTCGCCGGCATCATTCTCACCGGTGGTGCCGATCGCGGATCGGCCGATGCGGCCGGTCATGCCGGTGTGGCCTATGCGATCACCGGCCTGCTGCGGTGCTTCCCGTTCCATGCCCGGCGCGGCCAGTGCTACGTGCCGCTCGACATTCTCGCCGCGCATGGACTGAAGCGGGACGACGCGGTGTCGGGCGCCGCGAGCCCGGCGCTGCGTGCGGCGCTGGGCGAGATGCGGGTGCTGGCCCGCAAACATTACGAACTCGCGATGGCGAGCCTGCGCGGCGTCGATCCACGCCTCCTGCCGGCCTTCCTGCCGTTGGCGCTGGTGCCGGGCGATCTCAAGCGGATGGAGCGTGCGCACGACCCCTTCGTTCAGGTGCCCGCCGCCTCGCCGCTGGCGCGGACATGGACGCTGTGGCGTGGCAGCCGGCGCCTGCTCGCCGCTTTCGGCTCATAGGCGACCGACGATCCGCAGCAGCAGGGCGCGGCCCACGGTGCCGGCAAGCAGGCCAGCGCCCGCGCCGGCGGCTCCGCCGAGGAACTGCGCCAGTTCGGAACTGCGGGTCAGCGTGAAGTTCTGGGCGACCTCCAGCGCGCCGGCGAGCGCCACCAGCGCGAGCGCGGCATAGAGGCGCCGGCGCGGATCGGCGATGCCAAGCGTCAGCAGCAGCCCGGTGCCGAAATAGGCGATGAAGTGCTCGAGATTCTTGTCCGCCCCGGTGCGCTCAATGTGGTCCGCAGGCAGCAGCGACAACATCGGCAGCGCAACGAGGCAGGCGACGGCCCCAACGCGTACCAGCCAGAGAACCGGCGAGGGCAGGCGGGTGGCGTGGCCGGAGGGCTGCGTCGACACGTCTCTCGCCTCCGGCCGGAATCGCCTCAGTTGGCGAGGTTCTTCGACACGCGATCGAAGGCCTGAAGCCGGGCGACGAGTTCCTCGAACTGGTTGAGGGGAACCATGTTCGGGCCGTCGGACGGGGCGTGGTCGGGATCGGGGTGGGTTTCGATGAACACGCCAGCGACGCCGACCGCCACGGCGGCGCGCGCCAGCACCGGCACGAATTCGCGCTGGCCGCCCGAGGAGGTGCCCTGGCCGCCCGGCTGCTGCACCGAATGGGTGGCGTCGAAGATCACCGGCGCGCCGGTCGTCTCGGCCATGATCGGCAAAGCGCGCATGTCCGTCACCAGCGTGTTGTAGCCGAAGGAGACGCCGCGCTCAGTGACCAGCACGTTGGGGTTTTCGCTCTCGATGAGCTTGGCCACCACGTTCTTCATGTCCCAGGGGGCGAGGAACTGGCCCTTCTTCACATTGACCACGCGGCCGGTATTCGCCGCCGCGATCAGAAGGTCGGTCTGGCGGCACAGGAAGGCGGGAATCTGCAGGATGTCGACCACCTCGGCCACGGGCGCGCACTGATCGTTGTCGTGCACGTCGGTCAGCACCGGCATGCCGTAGCGCTCGCGGATTTCCGCGAAGATCGGCAGGGCCGCCTTCAGCCCCATGCCGCGCGCGCCCTTGATCGAGGTACGGTTGGCCTTGTCGAAGGAGGTCTTGAAGACGACGCCGATGCCGCGCCGGCCCGCGATCTCCTTGATCGCGGCGGCGCATTCCAGCGCATGCTCGCGGCTTTCCATCTGGCAGGGGCCGGCGATGAGCGCGAGCGGCAGTTCATTGCCGAAGCGCACATCGCCCACGGTGACGACGGCGTTGGCTCGGTTATTGGCGCCGCTCATGGGAGGTTTCCTTGCAACTGGGAAGGCCGCTGGCGGCGTCAGACGACGCCGGCCCGCAGGATATCGTGAATATGGAGAATGCCGACCGGTGCGCCATCCACGACCGCGAAAAGCACGGTGACGGGCACGGGACGGCGGTTCATCCGGCCGAGCGCCGCGCTGGCGAGCTCGCCGGGCTGGACGACGAAGGGGGAGGCGGTCATGACGTCCTCGACTGGCCGGGGCAGCAGGTCCGTGCCCATGTGCCGGCGCAGGTCGCCATCGGTGATGATGCCGACGAGCCGTCCGTCGCCATCGACCACGCCGCAGCAGCCGAAGCGCTTGCCGGTGATCTCGATCAGCGCCTCCGCCATCTGCGTGCCGAGGCGCACCAGCGGCATCGCCTCGCCCTGGTGCATCAGGTCCGCCACCTTGAGCAGGCGCGCGCCCAGCTTGCCGCCGGGGTGGAACACGCGAAAATCCGAGGCGGAGAAGCCGCGCCGCTCCAGCAGCGCCACGGCGAGCGCATCGCCCAGCGCCAGCTGGATGAGGGTCGATGTGGTGGGGGCGAGGCCGTTCGGGCACGCCTCCTCCACGCGCGGCATGATCAGGACGACGTCCGCGGCGCGCCCGAGCGTGCTCTCGGCATTGGAGGTCATGGCGAGCAGCGGCACGGCGAAGCGGCGAGCATAGTGCACGACATCGCCGAGCTCGGCGGTTTCACCCGACCAGGACAGCGCCAGGACAACGTCGTCCGGCGTCACCATGCCGAGATCGCCGTGCCCCGCTTCCGCCGCGTGCAGGAACAGCGCCGGCGTGCCGGTGGAGGCGAGCGTCGCGGCCAGCTTGCGGCCGATATGCCCACTCTTGCCCATGCCGGTGACGATGACGCGCCCGCGGGCGGTCTCGATCAGCCGCGTGGCCTCCTCGATGGCATGGCCCAGCGGCCCATCCACGCTGTTCGCGAGTGCGGCGAGACCGTCGGCCTCGATGGACAGCGTGCGCCGTACGCAGGCGCGCAGCACCGCGTCCCCCTCGGTCAGGGCGGTCGGGGTGTTCTCCGACTGGGTCATGGCCACAGCGATGCTCCCTTGCTCGGGCGGCTCCGTCGGCCAAACGCGTCGACGCCAGCAGAACCACGGCAGGCGTCAATAAGGGGCATTGGCTCGCGATGCAACGCGGCGCACTCGCCCGTGTCCCGCGGTCGGCGCTTCCAGCTGGAGGATCGACGACCCGCGGGAGGGCCGTCAGGCGTGTGCGGAGGGCGCTCGGCCGCGAAATTATCGAAGAAGGCCCTCCCGTCGCCGCCGCGCGAGGAACCGGGGGAGGGGCCGTGCGTTTGCACGCTGGCGAGCCGCAGGCCGGCTGGGGTGAGGGCGGAACATGGACATTTGGCGCGGCACGGCGGGTGGGGCGGCAGCGGAGACCTCCGCATCGCCGGAGCAGGAGCGCACGGAGCGTCTCTGGCGCCGGGCCACCCAGCTCGCGGTCATCGTCACGGCGTTATTGGCCTTTGCCGCCGCAATGGTCATTGCGCGCGCCGTGCTGGTGCCGATCGTTGCCGCGGTGATCATCGGCAGCGTCATCGGGCCGGCGATCGAGGCGATGGCGCGCCGGGGCCTGCCGACGCCGCTCGGCTCCGTGCTAATCGTCGCCGCGCTGGTGGGGCTGATCTATGGTGCGGCGGTGACGCTCGCCGCGCCGCTGGCGGACTGGACGGCGCGGGCTCCGGAAATCGGCGCCATCATGGCGGAGCGTTTCGCCGCGCTGAAGCCGATGCTCCACACGATCGGCTCCTTCGTCGAATCCATCGAATCGGTTGGGCGGGTGGCCGAGCCGCCGATGACAGTGCGCATCGCCGATTCACGCATGCTGGAAAGCGCGCTCGGGCTGGTAACGCCGGCGATCGGCGAGTTCATCCTGTTTGTCGGTTCGCTGCTGTTCTTCCTGGCCGGCCGGATCCAGATCAAGCGCCGCCTCGTGCAGGCTATGGGGCCGCGCTCGGCGCGGCTGACGGCGCTGCGCGTGTTCCGCGAGATCGAGGAGCGGCTGGGCGCCTATCTGGTGACGGCAACCTTCATCAATATCGGCCTCGGCATCGCGACCGGCCTCATGACCTGGGCGCTGGGCATGCCAAATCCGCCGCTGTGGGGCGCGCTCGCGTGCCTGCTCAACTACATCCCCTATCTCGGCCCGGCGGTGATGACGCTGATCCTCGCCATTGCCGGCGTCGTCAGTTTCCCCGGCATCGTCGGCGGGCTGCTGCCGGCGGCGATGTTCCTGGCCATCACCAGCGTCGAGGGGCAGCTGCTCACGCCGCTGATCGTGGGGCGGCGGGTCTCGCTCAACCCTTTCGCGGTTTTCCTGTCCATGGCGTGGTGGACCTGGCTCTGGGGCCCGGCGGGAACCTTCCTCGCCGTACCGCTGCTGATCGCAGCGATGGCGCTGGCGGATGCGATGCTGGTGAAGCGTCGTCCACAGCTACCCGGATGAGCCATCGGGGGAATGTCGCGGATGCGCTTGACACCCGGTAATGGCTGCCTTAACACCCGCCCCACTCGACGAGCGGTCCACACGGACCCGTCGTTGGGGGTGTAGCTCAGTTGGTTAGAGCGCCGGCCTGTCACGCCGGAGGTCGCGGGTTCGAGCCCCGTCACTCCCGCCATTCAATTCAATGGCTTACGGCTGGTTTCGGGTTTTCCGTGATACTAGATTGACCGGCGCCGTGACACTTTCCGTGTCTTTTTGTTCCCGTATCCTCGCCCGCCCGATCTCGCGAGCGCCGTCGACTTGGCGCACCGTCGCGATGTGGACCGGCGCGTAAGTCTTCTGCAGTCGGGTCGATGCAGAGAGTGTGTTCGCCATCTTGGCCGACACGCCCCCCGGGCTCGCGCCACCGGCAAATGCCTCTACGGTGCCCGAACGGCGCATGTCGGCGAGCTGCCTCGTCTCTTCTGGCCCGAAGACCGCGGCGCGGACGGCCGCAAAATCCTTACCCAGCTTGTCCTTGCTGTACGGGCGCGGAAGCCAGCGCCTGCCGCCGGCTGTCGTCGGCTCCACATGGCGGGTTCGGAACAGCGCGGCGTTGTCGAGCAGTTCGAACCCGAGGCCCTCCAGATAGGCATTTAGGATCGCGTCGGACCAAAGCGATAGGGTCGCAGCCGCGGCGCGGCCGGTCTTCGCCCTCTCGACAGCGAAGTACGTTCCTGCGCCGTCCCGGCGCTTCTGGGATGCCGTGAGGGTTCGCAGGTCGACCGGCGACAACTGACTGTCCCATGCGACGGCCATGCAGGCGGCAAGGCCGCGATAGCCAAGGCGCCACGCTCTCTGCACGAGACGCTTCACTTCGTGGTCCGTCCACAAATCGTTCCGGGGCTGGGGCGCCGAGTTCGGCATAGCCATGGAAGGGTCGGCGCCGGGCGCACAGTAGCCCATGACCGCCATTTTCTTCCAAAGGGCGCGCCAGACCTTGATGGTGCGGAATGCCTCTCCTTCCGACACTTTCTCGGAAATGTGGCGGCGCAGGCCCTGCATCTGTTCCGGCGGGATGGTGCGCGGATCGAAGTCGCCAAAAAGAGGCTCGATCCATCGCCATGCGCGAGGCCAATCGTCTCGGCTAGCCCGCTCGGAGGTCCAGACGATGCCGCGGCCTTTCCGGTCCTCGGCACGCATCGCCATCGCCCGCCTATAGCCGTCTCCGACGCTGCCCGGAGGGTAGGGGGCTCGGGCGCCGGGCAAGGGGGCGCCACAGCGGGCTCTATCCCATTCTCCATTGAGAGCAAGCGCGCGGGCACGGTCGGAATCCGTCAGCACAGCCCCCAGCGTGACCATGCGGAATCCGTGCGCTTTCATGGCGCGTGTCGGCCGCCAGCGCCACTTGCCCTGGAGAAAGACCAGATAGCGGATCTTGTCGGCTCCCAAGGGCCCTCACAGATTGGCTAGGCGCTCGTTGAACATGTGGCGAGAATCGCGCGCAACAGAATGGCCGGTCAAGTTCGATCGGCTGTCCATCCATCCATCGATGGCCTTGAGGTCATACATGCCCGTGGTCGGGTCGGGCTGCGGGAACCCGCGCGCATGCAGCGCAGGCCGCGCCGCTTCGAACTCAACGAGCGTAAGGTGGAGGCGCCGCGCCGCCTTCGCCGCGGGCACATCCCGAGGCTCGACCGGGAAACGGACCCCGCTCGGACGTGGCGCGGCATGCGGCTTGTCGCTTCCCATCTCACTTCTCCCCGTCGAGAGCGGCTAGGGCAGCGTGGCCGGCGGGCTGGTATTCGCCGCACCACGATTGCTGGCTTGTGTTCGGCCATGCGTCGTTGAGATGTTCGGTCCCGGCATATGCGGTCCAGCGCGTCGTTGTGTCGGCGAAGATGGCGAAGGTCATCGGCGCCATTGGCGGGAAACGGACGCAATAGCCGCCTCCCAAGTCTTTTGCCGGATCGCTCCGCAGCCGCCAGAAGCGGCAGGTCCCGCAACACTCGCTCATCACTCACCCCCATCAGTCGGCGGGGCGGGCTGCGGCGCGAGGGCGCAAGCGCGTGCCTCGGTCAAGAGCGCGGCTGCGATCTCCCGCAGGTCATCGGGATAAAACCCTGAGCAGCGCTCCTCCATGCTGTCTGCAATAAGGCGCAGATGGCCGGCCAGCTTCTTCGCCGCCTCCTCCAGCGCCGCCCGCCTCACCGCGCCGGTGTCTACGGTGGGTGGGGTGGTGTAGAGGGGGTATTGCGTCGTGCGATCGTTGATGACCTGGAAGTCCTCCGGCCGGGTCACATGCGCAGACACCTCCGGCCCTTTTGGTCCATAATAGGCGTACACAGTCACCACCGGCTCCCCGGCAGGCGCGGGCTGGGGTGCGGCGGCGAGCATGGCGCGGTAGACCGCCTCGGCAACATCGCTAGGAAACGTATAGTCGGTACCCTCGTTCCAGTCGGTTGGGTTGGCTTCGCCGCCCGCCTCGATCATCTCTGGCGTCGGCTTAACCGGCACGAGCCGCCACTGCATATCGCGCTCACCCGTGCTCATGGCCGGCCTCCGTGGATGCGAGGGGGAGATAGAACCCGTCGTGGCACTCTCGGCAGACACGCATGCCGCCAACGACGCCGCCGTCAGAATATTCGGTGGTGATGCTGCCGATCTCGTCGTGCGTTGGGCCGCAGTACCAGCCAACCGCATGATCGAGCCTCTTGTATTTCTCGCATATGGAGCACTCGCCCCAGTTGCGGTCCTCGTTTAGGTCGATGATGTAGACGGGGAGCGGCTCTGCCATCGCCTCAGCCCTCCTTCGCCGTCGCGAGGGAGGCGCGGGCGATGTCGATAACGGCATTCAGCCTGTTAATGGCGGTCGTGAGGTTGTCGGTGCTGGCGTCTCCGCGCTTCACCTTTGATATGCGCTCCACCTCGCCCCTCAGCGCGGCGAGTTCGGTTTCGGCGGCTGTGGCGCGGGCCTTTAGTGCATGGATGCCGAGGTTGAGTGCTTCCAAATCCGCGATCCGCGCATCCTTGGCCTTGTTGTCGGCCTCTAGGGCGGTGATGTACTCACCGATCTCGATATCCAACCCCTCGTCATCGGCGGAATAGAACCTAGCCTCGGCCTCCTCGCTGAACCGAAGAAGTCGCTTCCTCAGCCGCTCCACCAGACCCGGCGCGGGGGTGGAGCGCGCAGCGGCAACGCCCGGATAAGCGCACCCATCGTCGCAATTATATCCGTCGCATCCCTCGCACTTATCGTTCGGACGAGCCTCCTGCGCCCCGCCGCCTTCGAGGGCAGAGAGGATGCGCTGCTCATAGTCGGCTTGCGCGGCAGTCTCCCCGCCAGAATCCCCCATGTGGTCTTGGTCCAGGTACCAAGACTTCCCGTTTCGATGCACCCTGTACAAGCCGAGGCCCGCCGCGACGGCCTGCCTCCCGCCGGCAGGGTGGTCGGACCATTTGAGAGACTTGACCTTCACCCGCTCCGCAGCGACGGTGGGAGGGTGGGCGTAGAGGGGAAACTGAAACAGCCCGCCGGGCGCCTTGCGTATGGGCAGATATACGCCTCCCACGTCATCGCCGGGGCGATCCTCGATGGCCTCCATCTGCCCCTTGCTGACATAGATGGCCGCCTTCGCCCCCGCCGCCTCGTACGCGGCCTTCATGGCGCGGGCGCCGAGGATGGCGTATTCCAGCGCTATCCGGAATTGGTTGCAGTGCATCGTCGGGTAACGTTTGGTCATAGCCTCCCGCGCCACCCGCCCCGGGTCCAGATCGTCATGCGCGTCAGTGGTCATGGGGTGTCTCCATTGTGCTCGGAGAGGGCGCGGGAGCGGTTGAGGCTGGTCATAGCGACACCTCATCAAGACGGCCGGCCTGCAGAAGTGCCCGCTGTTCTTGCAGCCGCTCAAGCCGCCATTGCGCCATGCGGAGGTCGCTGTTCGCCGTCTCCTCCGCATGTTCGAGCGCCGCAGTTATCGCGGCAGCGCTGCGAACGGCGCCCGGGCGCAGATAGATTGCGGCGCTCATCGAGTTTGAGTGCCGGGTGTCGACGACATCGGAGCGGGCGTAATAGGCGACCTGCCACGCGTTGATTTTTGGCCACGACTGATCGCAGAGTAGCGTCAGTTTCACATCGGCCGGGTCGAGCGGATCTGGGCCATAACCCCAATACGTGTCATAGAGCCGGCCATTCTGGACAATCGCTATGCGGGACTTGCACCAATAGGTTCGCCCCGCCTCATGGTGATACTGCCATCGATAGATTTGGCCGTCTTGAAGATCACCCATTCCGCCCTCCATCGCTGTCCGCGAACGGCCGGGCGTGCGGATCGTCGGCGGGGAAATCGTCCTGATCGAGGGCGCGGCGGCCCGCGAGCGTGGCGGCAATGCCCAGCGCCAGGCCGACGGCGATCCCGATCAGCAACGTGCCTGTGTCGAAGGTGCAGAGGTCGCAGGTTGCGAGCATCGATCACCTCCCACCGGTGCGCTGCTTGAGATGATGCCGGGCGTTCGCCTTGGCGTCGGAATCCATGTCCTTCTGCCCGACCATCCATTCGAGATAGTCGAGGGGCACTTCTTCCCAGCGCTTGCCGCGGTGCTTGCCGAAGGTGACGCGCGGGAGGAGCGCGGGCCCGCTTGACCAGCGCGCCAGCGTCGGCAGATCAACGCCGCTCTTGGCGGCCGTATCGATCACGCGGCACAGCAGCGCGGCGCCGACATAGGCGTCCGGCCCGGCTCGGTGCGGCGGCATGGCCGTTTCGAAGTCCACCTCAAGCCCGAGCCAATAGCGAAGTACCTGCAGGCTGTGCGACGGCGCATCCGGCCAGAGGCGCAGTGCGGCCTTATAGGTGCACAGCCAGGCGATGGAGCCGTTGCCGTAGAACTTGCGCTCGAAGTCGGCATTGTGCGCGGCGAGATAGTCCGCCGGCGGCTGTCCAAGGCGCAGGAAGGCGATATCGGGCGACGGCGCGCCGAGGACATCGGCATCGCTGATATGGTGGACGGCGCGCGCCTCGACCGGCATCGGCCGGCCGGGATTGGTGAGGATCGTCTGCGGCGGCTCGAACGACGTCACGACCGCGTCCGGGACGGGATCGCCGACGGTCACCTCGACATCGCACCAGCCGATTTCGCAGACCGCGTGCGGGTCGTCCTCATTCGGAATGCCGGTCGTTTCGAAATCCAGGCACCTAATCAGCATGGCTCAACCCTCCACACCCGCGCGGCGCAACTCGGCAGCGCGCGCCGTGACCTCGGCGGCGATCTCCGTTGCAGTGTCGACATCGACGCCGAGCTTGCTGCGGAGCCCGCGCTGGTCGGCGGACTTCCACCACGCCAGCAGCGCGACGCCATCCTCGGCGTTCTCGATCTGCGAGCGCGCCCAGAGGACGTATTCCTCGGCGGTGCGAATGGCCGGCGGGGGCGCATCGATGGAGCCGACGGCCCCCGCCTTCTCCGCGTCAGCCGCCTAGGGGGCGGGAGCGGCCTTCGCGGATTCGGAATTATCGTCGTCCTCGCCTTCGGCCTGATCCGGTGCGGCGAGGGCCGGCGCGGCGGCCGGCGGTGCAGCGAGGCGGTCAAGCGCATCGACCAGCGCGGGGCGCGGCCCCTTTACCGCGGCATCGCCAGCACCCTGCAGGTCGTAGAGGTCATCGTCGCGCCGCAGGAGGTCGTCGAGGTCGCTGGACATCGGCAGGCGCTTCGACAGACGGCGCAGGGCGGTCTTGATCGCCATCTGCTCCCACCAGTCCACCCACGGGCCGTTGTTCTTGGCGCGGGAGATCGCCCGGACCTTCTCGATTTCCTTGACCGACATCGGCTCGACGTAGAGTTCGCCGTCCTTGGTCTTCGCCATGGCAAAGACGCGCCGAACCGTGTCGGTGTCCGGGGTGTCGGCCGGCTCGTATTCGACATGCTCACCGCTGTCGTCGATCCAATACCGGAACTTGTCGCCGCCATAGACGACGCGCCCGGTGATCATTCCCAGCTCGCCGGAGTTGCGGATCTTCTTGAGGATGCCGAAGACCATGGGCATCCACTGAGCCTTGTTGCCATAGAGGACGATGGCGCCGTCGCGGCCGTCCGGCAGCAGGCCGTCCTGCGCCGATTTCATGCAGGCATTGAAGAACGACTGGCGATCCGCGCGCAGCAAGTCCTGATTGTTCTGCACGGCAGTCAGCACCACGCGCTTGAACCGCTCGACCGGGATATGCGCCGGCAGCGCGCGGGCGAATTCGTGCTCGCGTTGCTCGATCTGGTCCTTGATCACCACAAGGGGGTGCTGCTGCTTGCGCTCGGTCTGCGTCGCGACGTCGTTCATCGGGTGCTCCTCGTCATTCCGCTGCAATGGGCGGGCGGGCGGGCTTGATCTTGATCGGGCGATAGCTGGTCGGCTGGACCGTGTAGGCGCCGCGCCGGACGGTCTTCGCGCTGATCACGGTGCCGTCGGGCAGAATGCCGGTCGTCGCCTCGCCGAGGGCGTGGAGGATCTCGACATCGAGGTCCTTGCGCTCCTTCGACGCCGCAGTTCCGGCGCTCTCGATTTCCTTGAGCTGATCGCGCCGCGCTACGACCTCGACGATGCGATTGCCGCCGAGGTTCACGGTCTCGCCGTTGTCCTGGTCGTACATGCGGGCGATCAGCGCGCCGTCCTTGGCGAAGTCCGGCGGAGGGGCCTTGCCCGCGGCGACCATCTCCCAGAACTGCACGACCGATGAGCGGATGCGCTTGATCAGCCCCTCGTGCACCGGCACCTCGATCACCGGCAGGTCGATTCCGAAGCCGACGACGATCGGCGCCACGGCCGCCCACTGCGCGCCGGCCAGGTGTGCCTCGGTGATGCTCTGGACCGCGATCCACAGCGGCGGCCGCAGCTCGTTCGTGTCGGGATCGCGCCACTTCCGATTATAGACGCTGCCCTCGACGCTCTTGATCTGCACGATGCCGGGCCCGCGCGCCGGGTCCTCGACGAACACGTCAACGGTGGCGCCGAGACGGATCGACGGGTCGCGCAGATAGACCGCGCCGGCCCCGCTGTTGTGGGTGATCTTCCACGTCGGCTGCTGCTCGCGCAGAAGCTGGACCGCGACCGGCTCCAGCAGGCGCCCGCGCCGCATCGGGCCGGTTTCCTCCGGGTCATCGGATGCCCCGCCGGTCTTGAGGTCATAGAGCTCGTAGGCGGTCATGTAGTCATGCACGCCCTGACCGAGCAGCGCGGCGACGACCGATGCCGTGACGTCGTGCTTGCGCATCGCGAGCCATGCAGCATGATCTGCGATCGGGATGCGCTGCACCTGCGTCTGCGCCCTGGCCTTCTCGACCACGCGCGCGGCGACGGCGCCGATGGGCTGGAAGGTGTCAGTCATGACCGCCCCCCGTTGCCGCTGAAGCGGCCAACTGATCGAATGCGGCGGTTGCGTCGAACCATCGGTCGTCTTTGACGATGTGCCCGATGGCCGTGATCATGCCCACGAGGCCCGGTCCTGATCGCTTCACGCGCACCGTGCGCCCTGTCAGCTTCGACCAGTCCTCGACATCGGCCGCGCGCATGACACCGACGATCCACTCGGCACAGAAATTTTTCTGGTCCCAATGCTCGCCGGCCTTCGACTTCGGCATCCCGCCGAGAACCAGCCCGCCGTAGCCCTGATGGCTGCTGTCGCCATAGTCGAGGCCGATGCTGGAAGTCAGGATGAGCCCGCGCTCTATAGTGATTGTCGCGTAGTCGATGACGGCGTTCTGGATGATCTCACCCATGACTGACCTCCGGAATGACGGGCTCGTCGTCGAATGCGATGGCCTGCGGGTAGAGGCCGCGCCGGGCGATCCGGCGGATGCGGCGCAGGTCTTCGCCGTGATCGAGCGCGGCGAGAATGTCGCGCAAGGCGAGCTGGTAGCGGCGCTCGAGGGCCACGCGGACAGCGACATCGGTTTCGCGCCGACGGTGAACGAACTCCGAAACAGCAAGCCCGGCACCGATCGTCAGCGCGGACCCCATCACGGCGCCGAGCAGCAAGAACGGAAGCGGCGAGGTCAGGAGGCCGATGGAAATCATTGAACCCGCGCCTCCGGCTGGTGCGTGGGCTGCGGGGCGCCAGCGGCGTCCATCATCTTGAGCCGGGTGGACAGGGTGACGCTGGTGGTGAGCGCGATGAAGGCGCGCTGCTCCTGGTTCATGCCGTGCATCGCCGAGGCGAGAAGGTCGACGGCAAGGCTGACGATCTCGGTCGATTCGATCAGCGATCCACGCCGCGCCACCTCGGCGGTTAGCATCGCTTCAACCTGACAGGTCAGGCATTTGCAGGCATCGGCCATGTCAGCCTCCGATGATGAAGAACAGGGCGGCGCTCGCGAGAACCGGTCCGCCGAGGCAGGCCGCCAGCGGGAGCACCTGGGCGAGGACGAGCGAGGGAGTGACGGGGGCGCGGTTCATGACCGGCCCTCGGCTTTAGCGATGGCGGCCTGAATGCGCTCCAAACGCGCGGCGCAATAGGTGCTGGCTGGCGCGCCGGGCAGGAGCTTCTTGGCCCGCTTCTGCTCCGCGTCGAGGCATTCCTTCGCCGCTGCCAGCAAGTCCTTGGCGGCGGAGATCAGGCCGGCGTTGGCCTCCTCCTCGCCATCACGGTCATCACCGCACCAGACCGCCGCGATAACGTCCTGGCCTCGCCGAACGATGGTGATTTCATCGCCGCGAAGCTGCGCCCAATCCTTGGCGCTCATGCTCATGACGCCGGGGCGCCACTCGCCTTTCGTGTGCTTCCCGGCGCTCATTCCGCACCGCCTTCCGCGCGGGCGGCGAGTTGAGCGCGGACGCGGGCGGATGCCTTGAGCCGCTTGTCGGCGCACTTCTGGCAGTGAGCGCCGTAGCTCTCATTTCGGTCGCTCATCAGCAGGCCGTCGGCGCGCTTGCCGCATTGACGGCAGGCGGGGTAACGGTCGAACCAGCGCAGAGACGGGGTATCCTCAAGCGTTGCCATCTCACACCCCCGCTTCGTTCAGCGCGGGGCCGGCGGCGGCGGCGAGCGCGGCGGTTGCGGCTTCGAAAGCGCGGCGGCCGGTTGCGCCCATGACGGCGTCGATCACGTCGTCGGCGATGTCCGCGAGCATGACGTCGTCGCACTCTGCGAGCGGCGCCTGCTGGCGCAGCTTGGCGATGACGACAGGGATAATGATCTCGTCGCCCGGATCCCGGTTGCGCACACCCCATTCGTACTCGGCCGCGATGTCCGCGATCTTCTCTTTCGCGGAGAGCGATGCGTCCTCAAGTGCGGTGCCGATGGCATCGCGCAGGACCCGATAGCAGACCCACGCCTCGTAGCGCTCAGACCACGTTCGACTGAGGTCGGCGTCCTTCAGGGTGAGGGATGACAGCTTGAAGTCGCGGGTGGCCTCCGGCCTCTCGGCGATCTCAATCGTCTTCGCATTTGCCATGGCCTGCGCCACGGCCTCCGCAGCTTCCTCGGAAGCGCACAGCCTGCTCTCGTCGTAGATCGATCCCGATCCGACGCCCGTCTCGCACGCCATGTACCGGACCGGGTCTCTACCCTCCCATGGGTGCGTGGTGACTTCGATCTTGCCGACGGTCAGGCGGCTGACGATCGGATAGGCGACCTGTCGCTCGGGCTTGGGGAGGTCCGCCGGGCGGCCCCATCCCATGCAGCGCTGGCATTCGGTGTCCAGTTCGGCCCCGGCCGGAGTGACGACCTTCCACCGGCGCGTGCCGAGGCAATCGGGGCACGGCAAGGCTTCAATCCTGGTGCCGAAGGATGGGTAGAACACGATGTCGCCAATGGCGAATTTCGGGGTCGGAAGGGTGTCCATCGCGCTCACTCCGCAGCGATCTGGATGGCGGTAACCTCGTCGCCCCGCGCGATGGCGCGCAGCTCGTCGATGGCGAGGCGGAGGTCGAAGGCCGTGAGGCCGGTGCGGGCCATGTACTGCAGCGTCCGGTGGTGGCCGTTGCCGGCGCGGACGTGCATCTCGTCGAGCTCGTCGGAGCGTGCCTCGATCAGGGCGGCTGCCGTCTCCGGCTGGGCCTGCATCATGTTGCGGGCCTGGTCGACGATGTTCTGAAGGGACTGGTGCATCTTGGCGGCTCCATCGCCTGCGATGAATGGGATCAGTGCGTGGTGATCGAGAACTGGCGGGAGAAGGTGCGGACAGCGCCCATGTCGATGCTGGCGACGTCGATGCCGAGGTCGTCGAGCCGGGCCACCACGCGTGCAAAGTCGATCTTCGCGTCGCGGATCATGCGGCGGTGACGAACCGCGCGCTGGGTCATGTCGGGAAGGGTCGTGCTGACGGCGGCGCGTCCACGGCGGAAGGCGAAGAAGGTTTCGATCAGCGCCTTGCGGACAATGGCCGCGTTCGGGGTGCGGGAGAGGGCAGAAACGACAAGGGCCTGATGCTCGTTCAGCACGAACTCCTTGCCGATCGGGCCGCGCTTGCCGCCGCGCCGGGCCGGCTTGGAAGAAACCGCGCCATCTGTCGCGGTTTCGGTCGTGGAAACCGCGCCATCCTGGGCGGTTTCGTGGATCACGTTTTCGCACAGCGACCCATAGGTCCGCAGTTCGTCGGCGTGCCGCTCAATGATCTTGCGGATATCGCGCAGCCGCTCGAAGCCGAGGGCCTTCGCCAGCGCAAGATCAAGAATACCCATCTCGCCCGGCGCTACCGGCCGAAGGTCCTTGAAAGAGATCAGTTCCGTCGTCATCGGGCGCTCCATCGCCTGCGGTGTCGTCAGCGCGTCGGCTGATGTAGCATGTTATGCACCGTGCATAAGAACATGTCAATGCGCTGTGCATAAAATAATGCGCTGGCGATAATGGCTGTCGGCGGGCGGCGCTCAAGCCGCCCCGCGCCGTCCGCATTCCGCCGATGTCCGAGCTATGTCCGAGGTGTGGGCCGAGAGATGGATTCGCGGGTCGCTAGGAAGAACCTGTCCAGGTTCCCTCTGCTTCATGGAGCGGAAGCGCGCCGCTTATTGCGGCGCTTCCACCTGGAAGAACCGTTCAGGAAATAGACGAACCTCTATGAAGAAGGTTGTTCTAATACCCCGCGTGCGCGTACGGCAAACCACGCGTGACGCTCGCGCGCGAGGCAGGGCGAGTTGTCCGGGTTTTGTCCGGAATCTGTCCGGCGGTTGTCCGGCTGGTCACATGTCGATCATGGAGCGACGCACGCGCCCTATGACGGTCACGGCGCCCTCGGGAAAGATGGGCTCATGGGAGTCGTCGACGGAAACCGGTTCGAAGCGGTCAGGGCTGGGCCGGTATCGCTTGTATGTCGCGTTCCCGTCTTCATCGGCGACAATGTAGAGCCCGTTGGGCACCAGCCGTTTGTCCCGGCGATTGACGAAGATCACGGACCCGGGCGGGGAAATCTTGTCCATCGACGTGCCTTCCACGCGCAAGGCAATCCAGTCGCCGGCGGGAAGGTCACGCGCATAGACAGTCCCGATCATCGCGTCAGCGACCTCATCCCGCACCATCTCGCCCGCGCTCACCCACGAGACGACGGGGATCTCAATCTCGTTCGGGTCGCCGACTGAAGACTGACCCTTCCCGAACACGAGCCAATCTAGGCTGACCCGGAAGAACCGCGCATAGCGGGTCGCCGCGTCGAGCGGGATGCCGCGGTGTCCATTCTCGTGACCGGAGTAGGTTGGCACGGGGACGTTCATGGCGCGCGCCGCGTCGCTGGCGCTCTCAAAGCGCCGCGCTCTCGCCTGAACCAGTCTTTCCGCCATTCCATCCATACGATGCGTTGTGCATTCTCAATTTATGCGATGGGCATTGACAATGCTTTATGCGCTGTGCATAAGATGCCGTCATGAACACGATCACCGCAGAGCACATCAGGGCAGCGAGGACGGCGGCCAACGAGAGCCAGGCGGCTTTCGGCGCCCGCTTCGGCGTCGATCAGAGCACTGTGCACCGTTGGGAGACGGACGGGCCGCCCATCCGCCCGATGGTGCAGACCGCTATCGCCGCTGTGGTCAGGCCGATCCTTGAAGGACCCACCGTCTCGCCCGCCGCCCCCGCCCCCCAGGAGGCCGCCCCATGCGCGTGATGAACGCCCTCGGCAACCTGCTTTTCAGCGTCGGGCATCGGCTGACAAAGGCATTCCCGACGCCCGAAGCGCTGGCGCTGGATATGCTTTTCCGAGACCCGTCAGCGCAAACCCGCGGCAGTCTTCGCGACCGCATCCGTGCACGCGAAATCCTCAGCGAGATGCGTGACGAGAAGCCGGTCGGGGTTCACGAATTCGGAGCCAAACTCGAACAGGCCGGTAGGGAGGCGATCCATGATCGCTGACAGCAGGTCGTCGGCTTCAATCCCCTCGTCCGCCGGTACCGCCAGCACGGCGCAATCGGACATGGCTGATCGCATCAGTGCGGCGGGCTTTCTTCCCGTGGCCTCAGCGACGGACCGATGGAACGAGACGACCTGCTTCGCCCATCGGCTTTCCGTGCCGGCCCCGGCCGTGAACACGATCAAGAACTGCTTCATCGGCCTTCTCTCCCCGTTTCATTCGATCTTTCACACGCCCGCATCGAGCCTGGAAGGTGCGGTATGAGCGGCTCAACCCCTACCAACGACGTCGGGCCGAAGGTCGGCGACGATGGACAGCGCGATGCGCTCGATATCGACGGCGGCCTGAGCTTGGCCGCTCCCGTGCGCGGTGCCGGGGTTGGCCTTCGCCGCCGCCTGCGACCGCACCACGCTATCGGCCCGCGCGACCGTAATAAGCCGGCGCATCAGCTCGTCGATGGCACCGGACGCTTCGTCGGGATCGTCGACCAGCAGGTGAGCGATGAGCGCCCGCAGGACGGTCTGCGTGGCGATGAGGTGGACCTGCAGTTCAGTTATGGCCCGGTCGCGCTGCTTGTCGGTGCGTGCGGCGGTCATGGTGATGGTTCCTTCCCCTACATGATCGACGGATGCCTGAGCATTGTGCCCGGCACCATCTCCACGGTCGAGCAGGGGAGCGCGCAATGAGTAACGGCGCGGACGACGCCAGCAATACCGTACCTGAGCCGAGCTATTCGGACCTGCGGGAGATATTCCGCCCCTACGCGCCGGCAACACAAGACGAAGCAGAGGCGATCCGCGCCGCAGCGCTGGCGACCGCGCCGAAGCCGACCCGTCGCCGCAAGGCCAGTCCCTTCGTGTGGCGCCGCCAGGTCTTCATCACTGTGCCGTTCGATCGCGACGCCGAAATCCCCTTCTGAGGGCTCGATCATGACCGCCCCTGATACCTGCCATTTCGTGCCCGGCCAGCTCGTCGAATGCATCGATGACGAGTGGCTGGATGAACTCGGCGAGCGCCCGTCGTTCGCGGTGTCTGTCTCGGGCTGCGTCTACACTATCGCCGAGTCGAAGGAATATCTCGGCGGGGTGTTCCTCGGCTTCGATACGTTTGGCACGCACGTCTGGTTCTCGTGGCTGCATTTCCGCCCGGTCCAGACGCCGAGCATCGACTGCTTCCTCTCTCTGCTGGCTCCCACGCCCTCACGCGAGGTCGAGCCGGCATGAACGCTTTCGGGGGCTACACGCACGCGGCGCGCGAGAGCGTCGTGACGAAAGACCCGATCGGTGCCCCCAGCGCTTTTCGGCGCCGTCATTGCCGTCAATTCGGTCGTCTCTCGCATCCTTTTACGACCGCGCGACTGGAGGGTCTGACCACCCTCCGCCCGCGTCATCGTTTCCTCCCGAGCGTTCGCGCCCGGCACCTTCCGGCACGTCGTCGCTTCAATCCTGGCGGCGTGCCGGCCTTCCTTCATGTCTGCAAGTCCTCCGGTGTGTCGTCTGCCTTGCGATCAATAAAGCGCAAGGAGACCGCCCAGTGTCGGAGAAGTTCACCGCAGTCTCGGTCGTTCGCACCGCAAACAAGGTCCGTGTCATGAGTGGGGTAGCTAAAGCCTCCGCGCTGCTGGACGAGCTGGCAATGCCTTGGCCGCCTCGCAGCAACTTCAAGGACGCCATCACGCGCGTGACGAAGGCGGTCAACACCGTCGCCCGCCGCGCCGGCATCCTGAACGAGCCGATCAAGCACTCACGCATCGAAGACCTTTGGCGCAAGGAAGCGCGCCGCATCGACGCCGAGGAAATGGACGCTATCCGCGCGGCAGTCGTCGCAGCGAAGGCGGGCTCCTTGGTCGATCAGCTTCAAGCATTGGAGAGCACCCTTGCTCTGGTGGATCCGGAATATTTTGGGCCTGCTCTGCAGGTTCTCCGCGAAGCGTCACGCCAGCATCGCGGCGACGCGCGCGAAATGGGCGGTGAGCGTCGCCCCCTGGCTTCGTCGGCAGGGGCGTGACCATGGCGACCGCTGACGCGCACCCCGCTGCCGAACTGATCGAGCAAGCACGGTTCGCGCGTCGCATGCTCGACGTGGTCGCGGTCGAGGTCGACAAGATCGTCGCTGCGGCCCAGCCGGCCCCGCCGGCCGGCCCGACGCGGCTTGAGGTGCCCACGGTCAACTTGGCCGGCTGGACCGATGCGGTGCTCTACGTCATCCGCACCGAGCGCGCGAAGACGACGCCGGCGCGCGAGATCGCCGCCATGCTCGAGCGCCTGTTCGGTGTCGAGGCAAGCGCGCATGTGGTGATGAGCGCGGTGCTGCACTTCGGCCTGGATCGGCGGGAGGATGCATCTCCGGCGGAATGGCTTGTTCCCCCCGGAGCGCTGGAGAGCGTGACATTCGCGCCTCCGGCTGTCGGCAAGGGATTCGTCGCGGCTGATATGGCGGTCTCTGTAGCGACTGGAGAGGTGGCGCCTGTGGCCGCCCCGGCGTCGGTGGAAGACAAGGCGCCGCGCGCCGCGTCCGAACGCGACTTCACCGAGGCCGAGGACGCGCTGATCCGCACCCTATGGCTTGAGGAGCGCAGCTATTCGCTGATCGCGCTCGCCCTCGCGGACGCAGGCCATCCCCGCCGTACCCGGTCCGCCATCAGCGGGCGCGTCCATCGCCTGGGGCTCACCCGCTCTCCGAAGCCCGACGACACGGCCTGGATCGACGAGGCCAAACGGCTCTATGCAGACGGCAGGGGCATGGCCCCGTTCGCCATCGCCAAGCAGCTCGGGCGCACGGACTATGAGGTGCGCAAGGCCGTCATCCCCGGCTATGGCACGCGCGAGCACAGGGATAACATCAGGGCGCAGATGGCCCGTCCGGCGCCTTCGCTTCCGCCGGTTTCCCGGCCCAAGCCGCAGCCGCGCGAGCCGAAGACCAAGCCGGAGCGGAAGCCTGTCGAGCGCAGGGCCGTATCCAAGGAGCCGCTCGGACCGCTCTGGACCCCCTCAGCCCGGCCGATCACGGGTGTCGCAACTGCGATCCCGGACGAAGGGAAGGGCATTCACCTCCTTGATCTGAAGGCGTTCCACTGCCGCTGGCCGATGGGCCGGGGCGCCGACGGGCACGAGACCTATTGCGGGTGCCAGAAGTCGCCGCACGGCTCGTCCTACTGCGAGGCGCATGCCAAGCGCGCCTACCGCGAGTGGCCGCCCAGCACGCCGGTTCCGAAGCTCCCGACCCGCATGGCGCGCCGGTTGAGCACGCTCCCCGCCCAGCAGAACCGCAACGCCCAGAGGAGGGCCTGATGGCGGACCAATTCCCGAGTGAGGCGGCTGACCGGTTCCAGGTCCGCCTTCCCGACGGCCTCCGTGCCCGCATCAAGGCGCATGCCGAGCAGCAGGGCCGATCCATGAACACGGAGATCGTCCGCGTACTGGAGGAAGCGTTCCCTGCGCCGCTTGATGAACTCGGGTCCATCCATCTCGACGCCCTCGTGTGGGCAACCATCGATAGCGGCGCGGTGCGCACTGGGGACATTGGTCTCGCGCTGAAGAACATCAACGCGAAGACGCTGATCATTCCCGACATACCCGATGCCGTGCGCGCGGCGCGCGGGAAGTCTCTGATCTACGCGCATTTCGATCGGATCGTCAGCGAGAGCGGCGTCATCCTGAAAGACCGTGCCCCCCGCGAACCTGAAGGAACGAACTGATGCCCAAGCAGCCCGCCGGCATGATCGCCGGCAAGGTCGTGAACAAGAAGGTGTTCGACACGCTCGTCTCGCGCGTCAGCACCATGAACTCGAAGATGTCCGAGACGCGCGGCGAGCTCGGCTCGTTCATCAAGGACGCCGAGGAAACCCACGGCATCCATCGCGCCGCCTTCAAGCTGGCGTGCAAGCTGAACGCGATGGACGACCTCAAGATGAAGGACTTCCTGCGCGGCTTCGACCTCTATCGCGAGTACCTCAAGCTCGACACCCGCGCGAACAGCGACCTCCTCGAAGATGACGAGGAGAGCGAGGAGGAAGCCGCCGGAGAGGCTGGCACCGACGACGCGGAATGGGAAGCCAGCGCGCCGGACGGTGACGAGCCGGAAGGCGACAGCGAAAACGAAGCGATCGCCCCCGGCGTCGTGAAGGTCGGCGGCCAGACGGTTAACCTCGGCGAGCGCCGGCGGCAGATGGAAGCGGCCAAGGCAACCGCGGGCGACGGCAGCACGACCGATCCCGAGGAGATGGGCCGGCGGCCGGCCGGCAACCCCCTCGACGACCTGACGGCCGGCACGACGCGCTGATGTCGTCCACGGCGCTGCCGCTGATCCTCGCCCTCGACGTCGCCACCACAACGGGCTGCGCCGAGGGCAGGCCCGGTGAAAAGCCGCGCACCTGGAAGTGGCAGCTCGGCAAGGCCGGCTCCACACGGCCGGAGCGCCTGTTCTCGCTCCTCTCGCACCTCTCGGAGCACCTCGCCGTGTCGAAGCCCAAGATCATCGTCATCGAGGCGCCCATGTCCCTGCGCGGGGTCGACACCATGATGCTGCTGTTCGGCGCCGTGGGTGTCTGCGAGGCCGTCGCGCGCGGGCGCGGTGTGAACGACGTAATCCTCGCCAACGTGCAGACCGTCCGCCGCTATTTCGTCGACCGCTCTCGGTTCAAGGAGACGAACGACGGCAAGAAGGCCGTCATGGCGAAGTGCCAGGCGCTCGGCTGGAACCCTCAGGGCTACGACGAGGCGGATGCCGCCGCCGTGTGGGCTTGGGCCTGCCACACCCGCTATCCGCGCCATGCCCAGCACGTCGAGCCGCTGCTGATCGGGAGCGAGGGGCGATGAGCGCCGCCCGCATCTCCATCGACGAAATGATCAAGGTTGTCGACGACGAAGCCGACCGCCTTGAAGGCATGCGCGACCGTATGCGCGAGCAGGGTCCGCCGTTCAATCCGGCGCCGGCCGCGCGCCGCGCCATGGTCTTCCGCGCCATCGAATCCGGCCTGATCGACCTTCGTAATCGTCAAGAGCGGCAGCAACAGCAGCAGAGGCCCAGCCGATGAAGCGCGATCGAACGAGCTGGAGCACCGACCAAATCGTCACGCTCGCCATGCTGGCCGGCGCCGGCGGGACAGCTGAGGACGCGGCCGAGATCATGCGACGCTCGCCCGGCGCTATCCGGGAAGCGGCCCGGCGCTACAGCATCCCGCTGGCGAAGCGCGCGGCGCCGTCCTGCGCCGTCGGCCGCCGGCTGGTGGTGATCAAGCTGCGTGCGGAGACGATGGATGCGCTGCAGCCTTCCGCAGGCGCGCGCGAGATCGAGGTTCCCGAGCTGCTGGAGCGGATCGCCGAGGCTCATGCGCAGGGCGGCGCGGTGCTGACCGACAACGTACTCGACGATGGGAGGCAGGGATGACCACAGCGTCGGTTCAGAACGTGCGCGGTCCGCTGGCTGACCATATCGTCGTGCGGCTTGCCGATGAAGGCGTTCCACTCTCCGCGATTGGCCGCGCGGTGCGTCGCCCTTATGCCGAGGTCCACGCCATCGTCGTCGAGGCGCGGGAAGCTGGCCATCTGGTGGCGATCCCGCCGAGCGACTGGCCCATCGGCTCCCGCCGCGACAGTCGTGTCCCCGAGTCGACGAAGATCATCCTCGGGGAGATGTACCAGATGATGACCGCGCTCATGCGGCTCTATGGGCTCCAGCCGAATGAGGCAAAGATTCTCGCTGCGCTGGTGAAGCATCCTGACCGCACGAAGGCATCGCTGCATGCCGTGATCGACGACGACCGCAAGTCCGGGCCGAAGATCATCGACGTCTATATTTGCAGGATGCGCAAGAAGCTCCGGCCCAAGGGCATCGTCATCGAAACGGTGTGGGGGCGGGGCGTGATGCTTCCGCCCGCAGCACGCTCGACAATTCTCAAGGAGGTTGAAGGCTTCGACGCGGCGCTGACGCGGCTGGAGGCCTGAGCATGGCCGAAGCGAAGCAAAAGGACGCGCGGGTTTGGGAGCAGGACCCGATCGGGTGGTACGTCGAACCGGAACGATGCACGGATCAACTCGCCGCGGTAGAGGCCTTTGCCGGGCGGACCTGGGACCCCTGTTGCGGCGGCGGGAACATCGTGCGCGCGCTCCGGCGCGCTGGCGTGTCCTGCCACGGCACCGACATCGTGCGGCGCGTCCCGGATGGCACGAACTGGTTCCTCGGGGAACGGGACTTCCTGACCGGCCGGCCCCTTCCTGTGTGGTCCAACCTCGTCTTCAACCCGCCGTTCTTCCGGGCCAAGGGAACAGAGGCGTTCATTCGGCGCGGGCTTGAGCTCGCCGCCGGCAATCCTTCTGCCGGCAAGATGGCCGTGTTCGTCGACCTCAAGTTTCTCGCTGGCGATGGCCGGGCCAATGGGCTGTTCGCCGAGCACCCCCCGCACCGCGTCTGGATCATCACGCCGCGCCCGTCGTGCCCGCCCGGCACGTTCCTCGCTGCCGGCGGAGAAGCCGAGGGCGGAACGGCAGACTGGTGCTGGCTCGTCTGGAATTTGCGCGAGCCGAGGCGCGCTACGGAGTTCGGGTGGCTGCGCCGGATTGGAGCGACGGCATGAGCGAAGACGAACTCCCCCCGCTCCAGAAGGCGTTCCTTGTTCCGGCAACGTGGCAGCACGTCGACATCGAGGAAGTCGAACAGGATGACGCCGGTGTCTACCAGGGCGCTCGCGAGTGCTGTGCCGTGATCTGCGAAGGCTGCGAGACGGTGATCGACGCCCAAGGCGTCCGAATCGTCAAGCATCCCGGCGACCCGTATTTTGTGAGGCGCGGATGACCGACGCATCCGACCTCGTCCGCCATATGGAAGGTGTCGCCCGGCTGCTGCTCGGCGAGCCGAACAAGCACATGTCGACCAAAGGCGAGCTGCGGTTCGGATCGAACGGCTCGCTGTCGGTCGACCTCAAGAAGGGTGTCGCTGCTGATCACGAATCCGGCGAGGGCGGCGGGGTGCTCTGGCTGATCCAGCGGCAGACCGGCCGCGCGAACGGCGCCGCTGTCGAATGGATGCGCGAGAACGGGTTCGAGATCGAGGACCGGCAGGACCATCAGCATCACGCCGCCCCGGCGCGCCAGCAGCAAGGCGAGCGCCGCGAGATCGAGGCGACCTATGACTATGTGAGCGAGACGGGCGAGCTGCTCTATCAGGTCGTGCGCCAGGTCTTCACGCTCGACGGCAAGCCCGTGATGACCAAGGACGGGGCGAAGCGGAAGAAGACCTTCTCGCAGCGCCGTCCCGCCCCCGACGAGCCGAACGTCTGGATCAACGCGCTCGACGCCGGCACATTCATGCGCAAGGGGCCGGGCGCGAACTGGTCGCGCTTCGACGAGGAGAAGTTCAAGGCCTGGGGCTTCACGGAACGCCGCGACTTCGACGACGAGCCGCCGCCGGTGCTCTATCGCCTGCCGGAGGTCATCGAAGCCCTCGCCAACGAATCGATGGTGCTGATCGTCGAGGGCGAGAAGAAGGCCGATGCGCTCTGGGCGCTCGGCATCCCGGCGACCTGCAATGCCGGCGGCTCGAAGAAGTGGCGGCCGGAGTTCAACGAGGTCTTCCGCGCCGGAAATGTGGTCGTCCTCCCGGACAATGACGACACTGGCCGCCAGCACGCCGCCATCGTCGCCGCCGGCCTGAACGGCATTGCCGCGCGCGTCCGCGTGCTCGAGCTCTCGAAGCACTGGCCGATCTGTCCGACCAAGGGCGATATCGTCGACTGGCTCAATGCCGGCGGCACGGCGACTGCGCTGTTCGACATGATCAAGGCGACGGCCCCATGGGCGCCCGCGCTGGTGTCGCGCTTCAAGGCGATGACGCTCGACCAGATAGACTATGAGCCGCAGGCCGACGAATACATCATCGATGGGCTGTACACGGTCGGCGACACCGCGATCGTCGGGGGCGCGTCGCAGGCCGGGAAGACCTTCTTCGCGATAGGCTCGGCTATGGCAGTGGCTATGGAGAAGGAGTTCCTAGGCCACAAGGTTATGCGCAACGGACTTGTCGTCTACCAGGCCGGCGAGTCGCCTCGCGGCGTCAAGAAGCGCCTGCGGGCTTATCTCAGGCGTTACGGCATCGTGCCGTCCGGGCGCATCCCGTTCGTTCTTCTTCCGGCGAAGATTGACCTCTACTCGCCCGACGGCGACACCGCGGCTCTGATCACGGAGCTCAAGGCTATCGAGGCGAGCTACGGCATGCCGGTATTGCAGCTCTATGTCGACACCGTCGCCAAGGCCCAGGGCGCGGCGGATGAGAACAGCGGCAAGGATATGGCCGTGATCCTGGGCAACGTCGATCGGATCAAGGCTGAAGTCGGCTGCCAGGTGACGCTCGTTCATCATATGAACGCGGCCGGCGCAAAACTCCGTGGCCACACCTCGCTCTATGCCAATTCTGATCAGGTGGTTCTTGTGACGCTCGATGAGGCGACAAGGATACGCACCGCGCTGGTGGACAAGCAAAAGGACGACGAGGGCGGGCGTAAAATCAAGTTCGAACTTGAGTCTGTCGAGGTCGGCATCAGAGATGATGGCAAGCCGCTCACCTCCTGTGTCTGCGTGCGCGTCGGCGAACGACAGATCATGGAGCGAAAGCAGGCGTCGGCGGGGTTGCCGTTGCGCGGTCAGGAGGAGCCGATCTTCCGCGCCCTCATGCTGGCGATCAAGGAGAAGGGCACCGTCCCCACGCCGGAGATGGTCGCCGCTGGAGTGCCCGGCGACGTTATGGCGGTCCACTACAACGACTGGCGCGATGCCTTCAAGCAGGTCGGCGCACCCGAGGCGAATGGAGAAGCCCAAAGCGACGACGCGATCCGCAAGATGTTCAAGCGCTATGTCGTCGAGCGCTCATTCGTGCGGAACAAGATCATCGGCTTCTCGCGTCCGTACCTCTGGTGGTGGGGCGCCCAGATCAAGGGTTTCCCCGAAACCGCGCCCAAGATCGCTGGACAAGAAGCGGACAGATCGCGGACATCTGGGTTTGACGATGCCGGTGATCACATGGCCGATTTCGGCGAGTTTTTCGGGGAAAACTCTTATGAGCATTGAACTTGATGCCGAGCAGCACCCCCGGACAAAAACCGGACAAAACCCGGACATCGACGCCAGCCTGCGCGAAAAGGGATGGATGCCGGGACAGGTCGATCCGGCGAAAGCAGCCCAGATGCTGGAGCGATCCGCGCGCCGCAACGACCTGCAGGACGGCCCGCCGGCGGTCTGGAGCGCAGGCTGGGTGGAGGTCCGCTACATCGCGGCGTTCCGCACCTGCCTCTCTCTGCCAATACCTACCGGGCCGAAGGCGTACGGCTCGAACTGGCCGCCAATACTTCACGAGTTCGAAGATCAGGTGGGGCAGGCATCGACGGGAGAGCTCGGGAAAGGGCGGAATCGCGTCACACGCGGCGCCCCGATCGAGGAGATCAGCGCGATGTACAAGGTCTTCGAATGGGCGCTGACAGTCATGCGACCGTATCCGGTAGACTCCAAAATGCTCCAGGCCTGGGCGCTCTTTAGGTCGCTCGGAAGGGACCCGGACGCCCTCGCGACACGCCTCGGCGTCAGCGAACGCACGTTCAGGCGTCGCCGCAGACAGGCCGCAACGCTTTGCGCGGAAAGGCTAAATCGGCTGTCTGTGCGAACCTTCTGACGTGTACGGACGTGCGCGGAAAAGGAGGGGGGATTTACTTTGGCCACGATGTCCGCTCCTCATGCGCGAGGTATGCACCGAACTGTGACCGCAGGACTCGCCACAGCGGCGGCGAGCGTCCCCGGCAGGGGCGCTGAGCGAGCCGGTAAGCGTCCTGACGAGATGAACACTTACCCGGTTAAGAACTGTACTTAGACCCCGCGAGGCTCGAAGACGTTCCGCAACCGATCCGCCAAGCCGATCTGCTTCAACCGCGTCGGCCTTGGCTCCCACGAAATACTGACCCGATCATCTTGAGGCGGGTCTGCGAGATGACCGGCGGGTTCTGTCGGGCTGTACGTGGACAAGCGAGAATGGTGTTCCCGAGGCGAGTTTTGAGAGCGGCGGGATCGCAGGAGTAACCCAGAAATGGGGAGGGGACGGGCGCCTTACCGCAATGCCCTCGACCAACTCCGCAACCGGACCACGGCAGCATGGTTCCCTAAGCTGGCAACCCCAGCCCGGTCATATAGTTCGACGCGGCGTGCGAGCGCGCGGTGAAGTGAAGCCATAGGCGACTTCCGCTCCAAGGCTGGAGCATGTCCCGTCCAGCCGCGTCGAAACCCATCGCCCGCCCGCTCACGCGCGGCGGGTTTTTCGTGAGGTGAGCATGGGCATGCCGACCTGTCGCTCCTGCGCCCAGGCGCGCGCTGCCGCTAAGTCGAGCATAAAGGCCATCATCCGCGGCGACATCCGAGAGGGCGCCACCCGCGCCAAGGAGATGACCGGCCACCTCGCCGACAAGGCGAGGGCGGAGAGCGAGCGGGTGCGGGCGTTGATTGTGAGGAAGGCCGTTTCTTGACCGACAACAAAAGGCCGCCAGGCCGCCCGCCTGCGCTTCAACCCGATGCGCGAACGCTCGCCACTGTGCGTGGCCTTGGTCGTATTCAGGCGACGACCCGCGAGTGCGCTGCCGTCCTCGGTGTGTCGCACCCGACCTTCCTCAAGTTCACGCAGGATCATCCCGAAGTCGCCGACCTTCTGGAGCAGGGCAAGCAGCGCGGGCTCCAGTCCCTGCGCCGGCAGCAGTTCAAGGCGGCCGAGAACGGCAACTCGACGATGCTGGTGTGGCTGGGCAAGCAGTACCTCGGCCAGACCGACAAGCAGGACATCACGGCCTCTGTGACCGCCGACGTGACGGTGTCCGATGCCCGGAGCAAGCTTGAACATCTCCTCACTCGCCAGGTTGCCGCCGGAGCAGATCAGCCGGGCTCTGGCCGGCCTCACTGACGACCAGTGCGAGCAGCTTCTGCACGACTGGCGGTTCCTCGCTCGTGATGCTCAGATCGCGCCGGCTGACGATGCCTTGCCCGATGGGCTGTGGCAGACGTGGCTCATTCTCGCCGGCCGCGGGTTCGGGAAGACCCGCACCGGTGCCGAGTGGATCCGCGAGCAGGTCAAGGGCGGCGCAACGCGGCTAGGGCTGATCGCGCCGACCGCCTCCGATGCCCGCGACGTCATGGTCGAGGGTGAGAGCGGCATCCTGTCGGTGTGTTGGGCAGGTGACCGGACAGAGGCCGGCGAGCCAATCGGGCGCCCATCCTACGAGCCGTCCAAGCGTCGCCTGACATGGGCTAACGGGGCGGTCGCGACCCTGTTCTCGGCAGAGGAGCCGGAGCGTCTTCGCGGCCCGCAGCACGAGGCGCTGTGGTGCGACGAGCTCGCGGCGTGGAAGTACCTGCGCGAGACGTGGGATATGGCGCAGTTCGGCCTCCGCCTCGGCGCCCGGCCGCGCGTCTGCATCACGACGACGCCGAAGCCGCTCAAGCTCATCCGCGAGATTATGGCGGACAAGCTGACCGTGGTGACGCGAGGGTCGACCTTCGACAACCGCGCCAACCTCGCGCCGACCTTTCTGAGGGCGGTTGAGGACAAATACGCCGGCACCCGACTTGGACGGCAGGAACTGTTCGCCGAAGTGCTGGAGGAAGCCGAGGGTGCGCTGTGGACGCGCCAGCAGCTTGAAGCTGCCCGACATGCCGGCCCGCTGCCGGAAATGCTGCGGGTCGTGATCGCGGTCGACCCAGCCACCACGGCAACCGAGGAATCGGACGAGACCGGCATCGTTGCCGTCGGTCTTGGCGTCGATCACCGCGGCTACGTGCTGGAGGACGCATCCGGCCGCTACGCCCCGGACAAATGGGCAAAGAAGGCGCTGGAGCTATTCGACCGGCACAAGGCAAGCCGGATCGTCGCCGAGGGCAACCAGGGCGGCGACATGGTCACCCACACGATCCAGACCGAGCGCCGCAATGCGCCGGTGACGAGAGTGCACGCCAAGGTCGGCAAGCGCGCCCGCGCCGAGCCTGTCGCCGCCCTCTACGAGCAGGGCAAGGTGAGCCATTGCGCCGCCATGCCGGATCTTGAGGACCAGATGGTGATTTGGGAGCCGCTCGGCGGCATGCCGTCGCCGGATCGGCTCGACGCGCTGGTGTGGGGGCTGACGGAATTGATGATCAAGGCTGCAACGCCAACTGCCGCTTCCGGCAGAACGCGCAGGAACTGACGCTGACATGGACAAGAGCCAGGACCCGAGCACGCCGTCGCTGGCGCATGCGGCGCTGCGCGACGACTGGTCAATGATCCGGGCGATTCGCGCGGGTGCCAAGGCGATCAAGGCGGCAGGCGAGACGTACCTGCCGAAGTTCCCGGCGGAGGATGCGGACGAGTACGATCGCCGGAAGAAGTCGGCGCCGTGGCGTCCCGAGTTCGAGGATGCGCTGCGCGCGCTCAGCGCCAAGCCGTTCGCGAAAGAGGTCAGCCTTGCCGGCACCCCCTCGCCGGAGATGGTGGCGCTCGCGGAGGACGTCGATGGGCAGGGCAACAACCTACACAACTTCGCCAAGGAGGTTTTCGAGGGCGGCGTTGCGCTCGGCGCGCACGGTATCCTCGTCGACTACCCGCCGACAGAGGGTGCCCGCACCCGCGCTGATGAGCGCGCGGCCGGCGCCCGCCCTTATTGGGTGAGCATCAACGCCGACGACATTCTCGCCCTGCGCACCGAACAGCGCGGCGGCCGGCGGATCGTCAGCTATCTCCGCATTCGCGAGATGGCCGTCGAGGTCGAGGGGTTTGCCGAAACGGCCGTCCCGAAGATCCGCGAGATCATGCCCGGTGCATGGAAGGTGTGGCGGGAGCAGAAGACGGCCGCTGGAGCGACTGCATGGGCGGTCGAGTCTGAAGGCGTCATGACGCTCGACGAGGTGCCTTTCGTCTTCTTCGCGACGAACGAGCGCAAGGGCGACCAGTACGTCCTGCCGCCGCTGATCGACCTAGCCGTAATGCAGATCGAGCTGTACCGCGCCGGGTCGAACAAGGAGCAGATATTCACGATTGCCGGCTCGCCGATGCTGACGGCGAATGGCATGGCGGCGCCTGAGGGTGCCGGAGTGATCGAGACCGGCCCTGGCCGTGTGCTGTACGCCCCCGGTGCCGAGGGCATCACGACGAGCTGGGATTACATCCAGCCGGCGGCGGCGAACCTCAAGGAAATCCGCGAGGACATCGCAGAGATCATCGCTGATCTGCGCCGCCTTGGCATGCAGCCGATGCTGCCGCGCATCACCGGGACCGTCACGGCGACCGCCTCCGGCATCGACGCGGCGAAGGCGCACAGCACGCTCCAGGCATGGGCGCTCGCGCTCAAGGACGCGCTGGAGCAGGCGTTCGTCTTCTCGGCAGCGTGGATAGCGGCCCCCCGCAGCGCGCCCGAGGTGTCGGTGCATACGGGCTTCGCCGTCGGGCTCTACGGCGCCGAGGAGGTCCGCGTGCTGCTCGATGCTCGCAAGGAAGCGCAGATCAGCCAAGAAACGCTGTGGGACGAGTTCCAGCGCCGCGGCGTGCTCGGCCCGCAGTTCGACCGCGGAAAGGAAGAGAAGCGGCTCTTGGACGAGATGCCGGGTGACGACGAGGCCGATGCGCTGGCGGCGACATTGCCGCGAGACAAGACCGTGTCGCCCGACCAAGACCCGCTCCAATAGCGGGATAGCCGGCCCTGCCGCGAACGCCGCGGGGATCATGAGGCGAACGCCTCGAAGCCGGGCGAATGCCCAGAAAGACCAATCCCATGCAGCTCAAAACCGTAACCGTTGACGGTAAGACCTATGCGGAGGTGAGCGACGGCAAGCCGCTCTATGTGCAGGACGGCAAGGAAGTCGCCTTCGACGCGGCGGCGACCGTCTCGACGATCAACCGCATCACCGAGGAATCGAAGGGCTACAAGACGCGCGCCCAGACCGCCGAGGACAAGCTCAAGGCGTTCGATGGCATCGCCGATCCGAAGGCGGCCAAGGACGCCCTCGCGAAGGTCGCGAACTACGGCGACAAGGAACTCGTCGAAGCCGGCAAGGTCGAGGAGATCAAGGCCGCAGCGATCAAGGCCGTCGAGGACCGCTACGCCCCCATCGTTCAGGAGAACGAAGCTCTCAAGGGCGCGCTGCATGGCGAGAAGATCGGCGGCGCCTTCGCGCGGTCGAAGTTCATTGCCGACAAGATCGCCGTCCCGGCCGATATCATCGAGTCCAGGTTCGGCAAGAATTTCAAGCTGGAGGACGGCCAGGTCGTCGCCTACGACCACTCCGGCAACAAGCTCTACTCCAAGGCGAAGCCCGGCAACCCGGCAGAGTTCGACGAGGCGCTGGAGCTGCTGGTCGACGCCTACCCGTACAAGGATTCGATCCTGAAGGGCACGGGTAACTCCGGCACCGGCAAACAGCCGAACGCTGCTGGCGGCAACGGAACCAAGACGATGCCCCGCAGCGAGTTCGACAAGCTGCCGGCCGGCGACCAGATGGCCAAGATGCGCGACGGCTTCACGCTGACCGACGCCTGACGAAAAACAAAAGCTGCGCGGCCCGAACGGGCGGCGGCACCGGCCGAATGGCCTCCTAGACCATCCCCATCACCATCATAGGAGGCCGCTTTGGCCAACACGCTCAGTGGGCTGATCCCCACCATCTACACCGCCCTCGACGTCGTCTCGCGCGAGCAGATCGGCTTCATCCCGAACGTGAACCGTGACGCCACGGCCTCCCAGGGCGCCGTCGGCCAGACGGTGCGCTCGCCGATCGTCCCGGCCGCGTCCCTCGAAGACATCACGCCCGGCAACACCCCGGCGGACAGCGGCGACCAGACCATCGGCTATGCCGACGTCACCATCACCAAGTCAAAGGCGTACCCGATCCGGTGGACCGGCGAGGAGCAGCTTTCGGTGAGCCAGTTCGGCATGGTCAACACGATCCTTGCCGATCAGTTCGCCCAGGGCTTCCGCACCATCGCCAATGCCGTCGAGACCGACCTCGCGGCGATGGCGAAGACCCGCGCCTCTCGCGCCTATGGCACTGCCGGCACCACGCCGTTCGCCACGGCTGGCGACCTCTCCGACCTCTCGGAGATCAACCGCATCCTCGATGACAACGGGGCTCCGGCGACCGGCCGCATCATGGTCCTCAACTCGGCGGCGCGCGCCAAGCTGGAAGGCAAGCACTCCGAGCTGTTCAAGGTGAATGAAGCCGGTGACGCCGGCGCCATGCTTCGCCAGCGGCAGATGCGCGAGCTTCAGGGCTTCACCATGGGCTATTCGGCGGGCCTCGTGCAGCACGTGAAGGGCGCCGCGACCGGTCAGCTCATCAATGGCGCCGAAGTGGCCGGACAGACCACGCTGACGCTCGACACCATCACCGTGAACACCACGGGCATCAAGGCTGGTGACATCATCACCCACGCCTCGGACGCCGTGAACAAGTACGTGGTCAATACCGGCCTCGTCGCGACCTCGGGCGACATCGTCATCGGCAACCCTGGCCTGATCATCGGCGCTGCCGACAACGACGCCATCACCATCGGCAACAGCTACACCCCGAACATCGGGTTCACCCGGAACGCCTTCGTTCTCGCGGCGCGTGTGCCGGCGATGCCCGAGGGTGGCGACGATGCTGACGACGTGACGCTCGTCACCGATCCGATTTCCGGCCTGGTCTTCCAGATCGCCATGTATCGCCAGTACCGGCGCATCAAGATCGAGATTGGCCTCGCTTGGGGCGTCGCCGGTGTGAAGTCGGAACACGCCGCCATCATGCTCGGCTGATCTTTGCAGCGGGACCGCTTCGGCGGCCCCGTCACAAAGCTCATTCGGAGGTCACCATGGAACCCGCGAAGACCATCAGCGTCGTCTGCCCCGAGAACGTCCGGGCCGGCTACAAGAACATCCCGCTCGCCGAGTTCGACCCGGCGGTGCATGTGCCGTTCGACCGCGAGACGGGTAAGCCCGGCCTGCGCGCCGATGGTCCGACCGTCGCCGAGTATGTCGCTGCGGGCTACCTGGCCAGCGCGTACCCCCCGGACGGCTATGCATCGCGCAGCACCGACGAGGAGATCGCAGCCGCCGTCGCAGCCCAGCAGGACAACGGTGGGGCGAATGCGACTGTGATCGACATCCCCGCCGACTGGCAGACGCTGCACTGGAAACAGCGCGTGGCCCTCGCGGAGAAGCTGAACGGCGATGCTGCGCTCTCGCCCGACGAAGGCCAGACGCAGGGCGACGCGGCGGATGCCGTGATCGTGGCGGAAGTCGCGCGCCGGGCGGGATGACCATGGCCTTGATCGTCGAGGACGGCACCGGCAAGGCGGATGCTGAGAGCTATGTCTCGGTGTCCGACTGCGCTGCCTATGCTCTGGCGCATGGCTGGGCGTTCGATCCGGAGCCTGAATACGCGGCGGAGCAGGCCTTGCGGCGCGCGACGACCTGGATCGATGCGACCTATCGCAGCCGGTTCACCGGGCGCCGGACCAATGGCCGCAAGCAGGCGCTGGAATGGCCGCGGGTCGATGCGCACGACAAGCAGTGCCCGCCTGACTACATCGAAAGCGACGAGGTCCCGCAGGAGATCGTTGACGCCTGCTGCGAGGCGGCGATTCGGGAGAGGGCTGAGCCGGGCCTGCTCTCTCCAGATCTAGAACGTGGCGGCGATGTACGGAGGCTGAAGGCTGGCAGCGTCGAGGTCGAGTTCGGTGCCAGCGCGTCGGTCGGCACCAAGTTCAGCGCCATCGATAATGTGCTGGTGGGGTTGCTGACGGCTTACAGCCCATACTCAGGCCGGGCTGTGAGGGCGTGATGGTCAAGATGCTCGACGGTGGCCTTGCCAAGATCCTCGGCAAGGCGCTGGCGCCGATCTTCTTCGATGCGACGCTGTCGCGCGATGCGCCCTCCGCCGGCCCGAATGCTTGGACGCCAGGCGAGCCGACAACGACCTCCTATCCCTGCAAGGCGATCCATGAGGAATGGGGCGCCTCCTACCGATCCGGCGGCCTCGTGCTGGCCGGCGAGCGGAAGGTGCTGATCCTCGCGGCCACGCTCTCCGTGACGCCGGCTCCCGGCGACCGCATCACGATCCGGGGCGAGACGTTCACCGTGGCCACGGAAGGCGCTGGGCAGCCGGCAGTGTCCAGCGACCCGGCTCTCGCGACGTGGGTTCTGAGGGCAGCGACCTGATGGCGCCGAACCGCGACCCGTTCGACGTGCTGACGGAGCTCTGGGAGCCGCGCATCCGAGACGCCTTCCTGGAGGCCATCCGGTCGATCGGCAACAAGGTTTCGCTTCAGGCGCTCATTGAGCGCTTGGAGTTGCGCGACATCGACGGCGCCTTGCGCATCGTCGGGCTCGATCCGAACGACTTCGTCGAGCTGACGAACCGGATTGCTGAGACCTATGGGCAGGGCGGAAAGTCCTTCATCGGGCAGATACCCGCGGCTCGCGCGCTCGACGGCGCCGTGATCAAGGTGCTGTTCGATATCCGCAACCCGAGCGCCGAGAGGTGGATTGTCGAGCGGTCGTCGATGCTGGTTACGGAGATCGTGGGTGATCAGCAGGCTTCGATACGCGCTCACCTTATTGCTGGCCTTAGCGCTGGTCAAAATCCTCGGTCGACTGCTCTCGACCTCGTTGGGCGCATCTCTCGCGCGACGGGCACGCGTGAGGGTGGCGTCATCGGCCTCACATCGACCCAGGCAGCGTGGGGACGCTCCTATGCCGCCGAGCTTGCCAGCGGCGACCCGGCGCAGCTCCGCAAGGCGTTAGAGCGTGGCCTGCGCGACAAGCGCTTCGACCGCACCGTCGCTAAGGCAATCCGCGATGGCGAGCCGATCCCTGCCGATATGCGCGCCAAGATGGTGAGCGCATATAGGAACAAGTCGCTTCGCTACCGCGCCGAGACCATCGCGCGGAACGAGACGATCCGTGCGCTGGGCGCTGCACAGGTTGAAGCCTATGAGCAAGCGATCACGCGGCGACAGATCACCGTCGAGCAGATCACGAAGTTCTGGCGGACGATGGACGATACCCGCGTCCGCCCGACGCACCGGATGATCCCCGGCCTGAACAAGGAAGGCCGTGGGTGGCGGGAGCCTTTCCAGACGCCTTCCGGGCCGTCGATGCACGCGCCGCACGACCACGATGTGCTGTGCCGCTGCCGTGAGGTCGTGAGGCTGAACTATTTCAAGGGCCTGCGCTGATGGCGCTCTCCTTCGCCGCCCAGGTCGACGCATGGACGAAGAAGTCCAAGCGCCGAATGACCGCCGTGCTGCACAAGGCGGCGGAGAAGGTGGCGGATGAGGTCATTGACCGATCGCCGGTCGACACCGGGTTCCTTCGCCATTCGTTCCAGGCATCGGGCGAGATGATGCCGGTGCTGCGCGCGGGGAATCGGCCTCCATCGTCGGCGGGGCCGAACAGCTATGGGTTCGACACCGGCCCGATCAATCTCGTCGTACAGGGCATCCCGCTCGGCAAGCCGATCTATCTGGCCTTCACGGCTGACTATGCCGCGTTCGTCGAATACGGCGCCAACGGGCGCGCCGGCGTCGGCATGGTGCGGCTGGCAGCCCAGAACTGGCCGCAGATCGTCAACGCCGCCGTTGCCGAGGCGAAGGCGGCTGTGAAGTAGGAGGCGGCTCGCTGGCCTCTGCCGCCGCCAACAGGCCGATCTGAAGCAGGCACAGCATCTTCTCGGCGGCGCGTAGGGCCGTCTCGGCGCGCGCGGTCTCGCCCGATCCCGTCGAGATCAGGTCGGCGGCCTTCACAAGCAGTTCATGGGCTTCGTTGTCGGTTAGCGGCCGCTGCGGCATTCGCACAGGATAAACGCATGTCGACGGCGCCGGAAGCGATCATTCAAGACCTGCTGTTCGGGCATCTCGCCACGCTCACGCCCTCGCCGGCATGGCCTGTCGACTTCCCCGACACCGAGTTCTCGCCGCCGTCGGATGGCCGATGGCTTGAGGCCCGGCTGATCCGCAACGCGAACGGCAACCTGTTCCTCGCCAACGATGACGAGACGCGGCATCTGGGCCTTCTCCAGGTGTCCGTGATGTCGCCGATCAAGCGCGGCTCGCCCTTCGCGATGGAGATCGCGGGGGCCGTTGTCGACCACTTCTCGAAGGGCACGAGGCTGTTCGCCGGCACCTTCGCTGTCCGCGTCTACGAAAAGCCGTCCGTCGCCCAGACCTATCGGGATGGCGCTTACCTGCGCACGCCGGTGACGGTGCGCTGGCAAACCTTCATCTGACCCTCGGAGATCATCACCATGGTTGCGAAGCCCGACACCTTTGCCGGCGCGAAGCTGTTCATCTGTTCGACGGCCCAGACCGCGCTCCCTCTCGATGCTACCGCGTTCGCCGCGCTGACCTATGTCCAGGTCAAGAAGGTCGGGCAGGTCAGCGATATGGGCACCGATACCAACGTCGTGTCCTATGACACCCTCGACACCGATGTGACGCAGAAGGGCAAGGGCGTCACCAACGGCGGCGACTGGTCGGTGCAGCTGGCCCGCCTGTTCGACGATGCCGGTCAGGTCGCGCTTCGCGCCGCGGCGCTTACCGGTCACGACTACGCCTTCAAGCTGGAGCTCGATGATGCCCCGTCGGCGCTCTACTCGAACACGATCATCTACAACTGCGGCTTGGTGAACGGCCCGCGCCGGCCAGGCGGCGGCGTCGAGGACTTCGTGCTCGAGGAGTTCACGCTGGCGATGAACCAGCGCGACGTCATCGTTGATCCGGCGCTGGACTGACGATCATGGATCTGCTGTCCATCAAGCCGAACACGATCACCGTCGACATCAAGCACCCGGCCACCGGCAAGCCCATCGGCCTATCCGTGGATTGCGTTTCCATGGAGAGCGACGAGGTCAAGGCGGTCGAGCGCCAGATCAAGAACAAGGCACTGCGCTCCGGTAGGAACGCCGTTACCGCCGAGAAGATCGACGAGAACACCGTGTCCATCCTCTCGGCCGCCATCGTCGGCTGGTCGTGGACCGGAGAGGCAACCCTCGGCGGCGAGAAGAACCCGGCTCTCACGGCCGCGAACAAGGCCAAGCTGCTGTCCATCGCCTGGATCGCGAAGCAGATCGATACCGCGCTCGGCGACGAAACGGCTTTTTTCACGAGCTCGGAGAACGGCTAGCCGAGGTGGTCTCGCTCACCGTCCGGTACGACACACCGGACGAGAAGGGCGAGACGCGGCGCCAGCGCAATATCCGGTTCGACGAGGGGGAGAAGAACCCCGACATCGAGATCCCGGACGGTGCTGAGCACATCCTCGGCTGGTTCTGGGATCTGTCGTCCGCACGATCCCACGGCTTCTCCGGGCCGAACCCTCTAAGCCTTTCCGACATTGCGGCATGGTCGCGCCTGATGGGCGAGATCGTCAGTCGCGAGGAAATCGCCATTCTCCGAGCGATGGATACGGCATTCGTTGCGGCCATAACCGCAGAGCAATCCGCCCAGATGGAACGAAACAGGTCGCGCAATGGCTGACGTCGCTACGCTTGGGCTGGAGATCGACAGCGCGCCGGTTGAGAAGGGTGCGAAGTCGCTCGACAGGCTGACCAATGCCGCCGGCCGGGCGGAGGCGGCTGCGGATGGCATGTCGTCGTCCTATGCTAACGCTGGCAAGCGGGTCGTCAGTGCCGCTGATGCCGCCGAGGCGGCCCTGAACGGACAGGCGAACGCTGCGAACCGTGCGGCGGCCGCAATGCGGGCGGCAGGGGCGGCGGCGAACGACAACACCTATCGTGCCGGTGCCCACAACGTCGCGAACATCGCCGCCCAGTTCCAGGACGTGGCGGTGTCGGCAGCCATGGGCATGAGCGCCTTGCAGGTCGGCCTACAGCAGGGCACCCAGCTTGCCGCCGCAGGGCTATCGGTTCAGGCGCTTGGGCAGGCCCTTGTGTCGGTCCTGTCGCCCGCGAGCCTGTTGACCATCGCCATCGTCAGCCTTGTCGCCGCCGGCATCCAGATGGTCGATTGGGCGAAGGTCGGCGCCGCGGCGCTGCGTGGCCTCGCCTCTGTCCTGCCCACGATCGCGCCCTATGCGGCCGGCGCTGCGGCGGCGCTGGCGCTGCTCTACGCGCCAACGATCCTCTCAGGCATCAGCGCCGTCACAATGGGCATCTTGCGGCTGGCGGCTTCGGCTGCGACGCTCACGGCGGCCTTCGCGCTGGCGAATCCGTTCACGGCCATCGTGGCAGGCGCCGCGATCGCGCTGACGGCGGCCTATGCCTTCCGGGACGACCTCGCGAAAATCCTCGGCGTCGACATCTACAGCTACGCGAAGACGGGCGCGAACCTCGTTATCGGCGCCTTCGTGGCGGCCTTTCAGGACATCAAGTTCGTCTGGAGCAACTTCCCGGCGCTGATCGGAAACAGCGTCATCGGCGCGTCGAACGCGGTCATCTCGACGGTCGAGGGCATGATCAACCGCGCCATCGGACTGATCAATCAACTGGTCGACAATGCCAATTCGGCTCTGGCGAAACTCCCTGGCGGCGTTCAACTCGGCCGGCTCGGCAATGTGAGCATGGGGCAGGTCGCCAACCCGCTCGCAGGGCAGATCGAGGGCGCAATCGCTGGGCGGAACGCCGCCATACAGTCGGCCATGTCGACCGACTACCTCGGCGGCATCGGCAGTTCGATCGCCACCGGCGCCGCTGCCGGCGTGACGAAGCTGAAGGAACTCGCCGCCGAGCTGACCAAGGTCGATGAGAAGGACAAGAAGGGCGGCAAGACCGCAGCCGAGAAGTATGCCGACGTGATCGGCTGGGCGGATCGGCGCATCGCCTCCCTGCAAGCAGAGCAGGCTTCGCTCGGACTCACGGAGGAGGCTGCCGCCCGCCTGCGCTACGAGCAGGACCTGCTCAACCAGGCCGACCGCGCCGACATCACGCTCTCTGCCCAGCAGCGCGCCGAGCTGGCCGGCAAGGCTGCCGAGATGGCGCGGGTGGAGACGACGACCCGGAAGGCAAAGGAGGCAATGGACCTCGCCAAGGACGCCACAAGCGGGTTCCTGTCCGACCTGCGTCAGGGGCTCGTGAATGGCGAGGGTCTCTGGCAGTCGTTCGGAAACGCGGCCCTGAATGTGCTCGACAAGATCGTGAGCAAGGTCGAGGACGAGCTGGTCGATGCTCTGTTCAGCGCCGGCGGGGTGGGTTCCTCTGGGGGCGGCATCGGCGGCATCTTCGGCGGCCTGTTCAAGATGTTCGGGCTCGGCTTTGCCTCCGGCGGCTACACCGGGCGCGGGCCGGCGTCTCGCGCGGCTGGCGTCGTGCATGGCGGCGAGTATGTCTTCTCGAAGCGCGCGACGGATCGGATCGGCGTCGGCAATCTTGAGGCGATGCACCGCAGCGCGAAGGGCTATGCCAGCGGCGGCTATGTCGCGCCGGTGTCGCGCGCGCCGATGTTCCAGCGCATGGCCGGCGCGAGCGCCTCCGCCCCCGGCCCGATCAGCGTCTCGATCGACCTGAAGGGGGCCAACGGCGACAAGACGATTGCGCAGATTGCCCAGGCTGCGACGGCGCAAGGCGTGCAGCAGGCATTGGCCGCCTATGACAAGCGGCTCCTGCCGAACATCCAGACGCAAAGCCGCAGGTTGGATACGCGCTGATGGGCTATCTCTCAGAGACCGCGCGCGCCGCTGCCGAAGGGCGGTCGGTGTGGGCGGTCATCCTTGTCTATCTCGACTTCACGTCGGGGCCGATAAGGCTGTGCCTGTCCGACTGGGAAGTGGTGTCGGCTGGGCAGACCTGGCAGGCGCTTGGCAAGCTCGGCTCCATATCGGCGATCGAGGTCCCGGCCAACGGAACCGCGCCGATCGTGACCCTGACATTGTCCGGTGTAGACCCTGCGCTCGTACCGAAGGCGCTGAACTCCTCGGATGAGGTGAAGGGCCGCGGCGTCGCGATCTATGTGCAGTTCAAGGACAGCAATTTCCAGAACCTCGATAGCCCCTACGCGCTGTTCGTCGGATCCATGGACCAAATGAGCATCAACGGCTCTGGTGTCGATACCAGAACCATCGAGGTAAGCGTCGAGTGGTTGTTTACGCGCCGCGCCATTCCGCCGTTCGCTTACCTCTCTGACCGCGATCAGAAGACGCTATTCCCCGGCGACCGAGGCCTAGAATTCATGCCTTCGATGCAGTCGAAGACCATCGAGTGGCCGATTTACTGATACCGACCGCGACATAGGCCGGAAGCCCGCCAAATAGGCCAATACATGAAGCTTGCTGAATTCCTCAGAGATGGCGCTACGCGCCGTTTCGAGTGGGGCGTGTGCGACTGCTGCATATGGGCCTGTTCGTGGGTGCTGGCCCGCCGTGGCGTCGATCCGAGCGCCCCCTGGCGCGGCCGGTACAAGACTGCGCGCGGCGCTATGCGTCACGTCCGCAAGGGCGGCGATTTCGTGGACGTGGTCAGCCGCGCCATGGCCGATGCTGGGCTAGTTGAAACCGTGTATCCGCAGATCGGGGACGTCGGCGTGGTGCTGACGCCGCTGGGCGCCTCACTGGCGGTGCGGACCTATACGGGTTGGGCCGGAAAGTCTGAGCGCGGCGTTGTCGTCGCCCCGTATGCGCTCGTCAAAGCATGGACGGTTTGAATTGCCCCCTGTTTTTGTCCCACTTTTTGCGGCCGTTCTGCCCGCAGTCGGGCCTATCGCGCTTTCTGGCGCTGGTGCTGGCATTGCCACTACCACATTTGCCGTTGCCAACGTCCTGGCCTATGCCGCAACCACTGCAATCTCCGTTGGACTGTCGGTGCTGCTCACTCCGGACAAGCCCAAGGGCGATCCGCGGCAGCTGACCGTAAAGCAGTCCCTTCCGGCGCGGACGCGTTCCTATGGCCGCGTCAAGGTGAGCGGCGCCTTTGCGTTCATCCAGACCTATGCCGGCAACCTCTACGAGATCGTCATCCATGGCGAAGGGCCGTGGGATGCCATCGAGGAGTGGTGGCTGAACGACAAGAACGCCGCCCCTGTATCTGGCGTCGTCAGCACGGCCCCATGGACTGGGTTCATTCGTTTCGAGAGTTTCCTCGGGACCGACAGCCAGCCGGCATCGTCTCTTCTGACCGGCACGTTCCCGGCGTGGACCGCTGATCACCGGCTGCGCGGCCTAGCCTATTCCGTGGTGTGGCTATCTGCCGTCGCCGAGGACAAGTTCTCCAAGACCTATCCCAACGGCTCCCCCGCCGTCCGCGTCGTTGCCCGCACATCGAAGGTCTACGACCCGCGCACAGCCGTGACGGCGTTCAGCGAGAATGCGGCGCTCTGCATCCGCGACTACCTCACGCACTCGCGCGGTTTCAACATCAGCTCGGCGTTGATCGACGACACGACGTTCTCCGCCTTCGCCAATGTGTGTGATGAGGCGGTGGCGCTTGCGGCCGGCGGGACGGAGCCCCGATACCGCGTGGCATTCACCTACGACATGGTGACGGAGCCGCGGGAAGTCCTGCGGCAGCTACTCCAGAGCTGCGACGCCGAGCTTTACCCGACGCCGGACGGCAAGGTCGGCATTCGCGGCGGGAAATGGACTGCTCCGACGGTGACGATCGGCCCGGAGCACATCCGGGCCTTCCACTATGTCCAAGGCAATGATCGGCTCGCAGCGTTCAACCGTCTGAAGCTGACCTTCACGTTCCGCGCCGCCGACTACCAGCCGTTCGAATGCGACCCTTGGGAGGACCTGGCGAGCCAGGCGGAGGTGGGCGTTCTCCAGCAGGACCTGACGCTCACTCAGGTGCCGAGCTACACGCAGGCCCGGCGGCTGGGGAAGATATTCAGCCACAAGAGCAACCCGCGGCATCGCCTTGAACTGCAGGTCGATGCAAAGGCGCTCGACGCGTTGGGTGAGCGCACCGTGCACGTCACGCTCCCGGAGCTCGAAATCGACGAGGATTTCTTCGTCGAGAAGTTTGAGCTTCAGGGCGACTTCTCCGGCGGTACGCTGACGCTCGCCTCTCTGTCGTCCGATGCCTACGCGTGGACGACAGCGGAAGAAGGTACGGAGCCTGTTGCGCCCACCGACGCCGCGATCACCGTCACGCCGCCGACGCCGACCGGGCTAGCGTTGAGCATCTCCACCGTCGGCGGTATCCGCATACTCGGGCACGTTGACCCGCTTGTCGGCACCCCTTGGGGCACCGCGGGCCGATACCGGATCGTTGGGGCGACGGACTGGATCAACATGGGCCACGACGGCGATTGGTCGTTCAAGTCCGACTACGTCGATGGCGCCACTGACTACGAGGTCCAGGCCGCGCACACCGGCTACGGCGGGATCAATTCGGGGCAGGTCGGGGCGTGGACCGCGAGCTCCTTCATATCGACTGCCTGACAAGGAGCATCGATGACCATTCAATGGCCCGAGGCCCTTAAGCCGCGGTCGATGTCGCATGAGTTGCGCAGCTTCGTGCTTTCCGGCGGACGGTCGATCGCCGGTACAGAGCAGCGTGTTTTCGCAGGCGTTGGCCGATGGGAGATCACTTACGAGGTCCCCGTTCACACACGGGCTCAAGCCCTGGCGTGGCGCGCCTTGTTGGCCCGCCTCCGCGCCGGAGAGGACGTGTCTGCGAAGGTGTTTGACATGTGGCGCGCCGTCGGAAGCAGCGATTCCGCCACAGTGACCGCAGCGGCAAGCAAGGGTGCAACCGTCATCGCAGTCGACCCGGCCGGCGCGACGGTTGAGCCGGGACTGCATTTCTCGATCTCCGGCCGCCTCTACCGGATCTTGGATATTCAGGTGGATGAAGGCGGCGACTGGGAGGATGGCGAAGGATGGTCCGACGCCGAGGCGTGGCCGGATGAAGACTTCGGCGATGGAATCTCGCTGCGCATCCTTCCCCCGCTGCGTGCGGCCGTAGCGGCCTCGCAGCCTGTGAGTTTTAGCGACCTTCGGTGTCTCTGCGTGATTGGCGACATGCAGGGCGGCGACCTCGATCTCGATCTTGGCCGCTTCGCAACCCCGACCATCACGCTCGTCGAAGCGCTCTGATCTCCGAGGACAATATGGCCATTTCCCCCCTGCCGGGCAGCACTTCGCATGGCGCTGTGCGAAGCACGACGAACCAGCTTGTCGACGTCGCCAACAACTCGGTGCGCGCACAGGTGGCCTCCCCCGAGAGACCGGGCGATGCGCCGTTTCTCTGGACGGATACGAATGCCGGCGGCCTGCCGGAGGACTTGCCAGGCCTCTCCGCCGACGTGCTCGACACCAACGGGCGTGTCATCCGGATCAATGGCAGCGGCGTGCGCTCGCCGCGGCGCTACTGGGCGCTTGAGCCTGGCCGGATGTACCGCGTGCGCTGGGTGGTGCAGCGCCGCGCAAACAGCCCTGATCCCGCGAATGACACCGTGCGCATCGCCATTGGCTGGTACAATGCCGGCTATGCCGTGATCAGCGGAACGGTCGTCACCGACCTCAACGACCTCGTCACAGCCGACAATCGAACCGAGGTGACGGCTACGCTGGGCGTCGCGGCAGACGCCGCCGTCCAGTTCGTGGCGCCGGCCGGTGCTCGGTTCTTCCGCCCTTATGTCAGCGCGTTCGGCGTCGGGCCGTCGACCGACATCGAAGTGATCGAGATCACCGACATCACCGGCCTGACCGTGTGGTCGCCTGATGTGAGCGCCTTCGATGCGCGACTGACATCCCTTGAGTCCGCTGGGCTCCCCGAGAGGGTAGAGGTGATCGAGGAAAGCCTCGACGCGCCGGGGGTAAAGACCTTCATCACTCAGCCGGATGCCCAGGCGGCATCGGTCCCGAGCTCGGTCAACATCCTGCGCATCTTCGCGAAGACGCTGCCGGAATTCCCGGTCGACGCGCTCTATCGGCTGACGGCCAGCAGCGATTACGATCTCCAGTCGACGGACGGCAAGAAATGGGAGGTCATCGGCCCCCGGTACGACCTTGCCGCTTTCGGGGTCAATGGCGGGAACGACCCCACGGACGACGCGAAGATCCTGCGAGCCTTCGATCGCGTCCGTCTTGGGGGAGCGCTGGAAATCCCGGCTGCGTCTTTTCGGGCGCCTCCGGGCGGAATTACCCGCAGCGACATCTATGTCAGAGGCTCCGGCGTGCCACAGGTCTCAGCGGACGGCAGTTGGCTCCTCGGCGGCAGCCGCTGGCTTGGTCGCTTCGCTATCGACGGCGACAATCTTGTACTGGATGACTTCGGGGCCGATGCTGGCGCGGGTGTGCTCGGGGCGGCGGCGGCTACGGACGCGATCAACGTTCGTGCTGTGGATAATTTCACGGCCGGCACGATCCGGAAAAACATCCGGGCCCGGAACCTCTTTGGCCTGTGCAAGGACAATACTTCGCCCACCCATGGCATCCTCATCGAGGGCATCCAAGTCGCCGATGTCGAGGGAATGGCGACCTATCGCGGTCTCTTCGGGACCGTGGTCAAGGGCCAGAACTGCACCGTAACCAACACGAGGGCCTATGAGTACGGCCAGGCTGGTCTGACGATCAAGTCTGACCATTATGCGCCGTGCAGCGTCATCGATATCGTGGGCGTGAGAGGCAATACGTCCGCTGCCAATGCCGACGGCCTCCTTGCCGTCCACGCCGCGACCCAGAGTCTTTCGCGCTGGACCGCCCGCGGCATCAACGCCCTTGGCGGCCGCCGTGCGGTGATCCTGATCGGCGCTCCGCGCCCCTCGGGTGCTTCCACGCCCTATGATCCCGGCCCGCCGGAAGTGGCGGGAACCTTCCCGTATTGTGCCCTGTCGGACTTCGTCATCTCCGATGTCACGGCGCAGCAGTTCAGCTTCCGAGGGTTCGAAACCTCCGGTGCGCTCTTCAACGGGCGCATCAGCGGGTTGAACCTCAAGACCACGATTGGCACAGGCACGATCGGTCTGCTTACCGACCCGCAGACACTCGATCTCGACATTGAGAACGTGACGTTCAACGGCCCGAGCTTCAACGCGGCCGCCATCAGCCTCGGCGGGTTCTACCGGGCGCGGAACATCACCTCGATGGTCGGTTCCATGGGCACTCCGAACGGCATCAACCAGGCCTACCTCTCAGGCGATGCGCATGTGTCGGTGGTCAGCCCCTATTACGGCACCCTGAGCTGATCCACGCCGCCATAGCGTCCCTCTGCGCCCGCCTCTTCGGCGGGTTTTTTCATGTCCGGAGCCCTCCATGGCCGCGACCATCAACTTCGCCCTCGACCGAGGCGCGAGTCAGCCGCCTATTGTCTTCAAGCTGCCCTACGATTTCACCGGCTCGATCTTCGAGATGAAGGTGCAGCGATCAGGTGGAGAGACGTTCCTGCTCTCCACCGAGGACGGTAGCCTTGGCATGGCTGTCGAGACTGGCGTCTCGGTCGTCCGCGACGGCATCAAAACCAGCGGCGACTTCACCACGATCACCTGGGCGTACACGCCCGCCCAATCCCGTCTCATCATCAAAGCCGAATACGAGCTCGAGCAGACCGACGCCTTCGGCGAACAGGTCGTCTGGGCGCGCGGCTCTATCTCCGGCATCGGGGGCCTCAACAATGACTGACGCGACACCCATCCGCCCGACGGTGATCGAGGTTGTGAAGCAAGGGCCGGCCGGGCCGGCGATCGGTGATTGGCGCGGCGCGTGGGTGGCAGGCACCTACCGACGCCGGTCCCTTGTCGAGAAGGACGGGTCTACCTGGTTGGCTCTTCGGGACACGTCTGGCGTGCCAGGCGTTAGTGCCGATTGGGACCTGGTCGTATCTCCCCCCGATGCAACCGAGGCCGCGGTTGATGCCCGCGATGCGGCGCTCATTGCAAAAGCCGGCGCAGAGGCTGCGCGTGGCGGCGCCGAAGCGGCGCAGGCAGGTGCCGAGGACGCGCGAGGGGGCGCCGAGGACGCCCGCGACGCTGCTCTTGAGGCTCGCGACGACGCCTTCCAGGCGATTGTCAATCCGGGCGTCTATTATGACACCCTTTCCGAGCTTGAGGCCGATCTTGCTCATCCCGACGGCACGATGGGCGTGGTTGATGACGACGGTGTTGCGTCGGGCATTTACCGTAAGGCAGGGGCACTCGGCTCCGGGTCGTGGGTCAAGAAGTCTGACGACACCATCCAGGGCAGCGCTGACCGGGTTGCTGCCATCCGCTCCGACCTCGCATCCACCTCCGATTCGGAGAAGGGGGCGGCGTTGTTGGCGTACAACCCCCGTCTCCCTTACCCCGAAGAAAGTGCAGGCAAGCGACTGAGCGACCACGGCCTGTCGGTCTATAACTTTGGTTATCGGGACGGAGACGACATCGCCGTAGCAATCAATCTAGCGATAAACGAGGGGCGGGATCGCGGCGTAACCTACCCTATTATCCTCCCGTCGAGTGGACTGCATACGATTGGCAGCACCATTATCCCCCGCAGTTATTACCCAATTCGGGGTATGGGGGCGGGGCTCACAAAGCTGGTTGTCGAAACGGACACCCCCTATGCGCAAACGCCTGGGACTGCTCTAGCCCATGCCGGGTTAACAGGAGCGACTATCTCTGCCGCGTCTGGGCATTCAGATGCCGTTGTGCTGGGTTTGACGTCGGCTGTTTGGAACGACTTTAGCAAGCTGCGCTTCGACGGATTTTCTGCGGGGAAAATATTGCAGGTACGGGGCGCCTTGATAACTGACGGGGACGAAACCGTAAGCCCAATGACAACGCATAACACTGTCTGGAATACATTCCGCGACTGGATGGTTATCGGATGCACAAAGGGCCTAGACCTTTTTGGCAAGTACGGCAGCACCCCAACGGGGGGTGGGCCGGCAAATAGTGCGAACATTCCAGAATGTGTGCTGTCGAAGAATGTCTACGACAATCTCACCTTCTGGGGTGTTTCGGAAACAGCGATCGATATTTTTGGGGCGTGCGACCATGAAGTTTGGGGCCATATCTCCATTCACTTGGCGGCGGATAACGCCGTTGGTGTAAGTATTGGTTCGGACCCCGTGCATACTGGCAACAACTACGCCAATAACCACGAGTTCCCGGAACTGGTGTTCTCTAAATCCGGGGCGCAAACGGGCCTTAAAGGCGTCGTCGTCCCCGGGTGGTCATTCGGTAATGCCGCTGACATAAAGTCGGACATTGGAAGCGGGTTTACTCCATATCAAGTCACGCCCGCCTCCCAGAGCCACCAATTCACGATCCGCACAGTTTCCCCCGTAATGTACGGCCTTACTCGCGTGATTACGGAGAGCCGCGACTATTTCGCCGGTGGGGCGGATGGTGGCACCCTAATGAGGCTCTCAGCCAACCTGTCCATCACAACAAGCGGTACTGAACAGATTGTTGATTGGAGCTTCCAAGATTCGGACACCTTCGACATGTGGGTGGTCGGCGCCCCATCTCGGATCACGATCCCGTCGAACTGGCCTGCTGGAACACTGGTCGAGATTACCGCTGGCGCGGTGTGGGCTGCCAATGCGACTGGCGTACGCCAGATCCGGGTTCTGAAAAATGGCGCTACGCTAGCGGGACAGCCGTCCAGCCTTGAGTCGTCGGCGGGGGCCGTTTACCAGCACAAGCAGGTTATCACCACAACCATAGCCGTTTCTCCCAGCGATTACCTTACGGTTGGCGTCCTACAGACTTCCGGCGGGGCGCTGGATTTGGTCGCTGACGGTTCGACGTTCTTCCACGTCCGGAGGTTATAGTCGCCCCACGACGCTCATGCTTTGGGTGTGCCTCGCCGCGCGCCCTGATGCCTACCGGGTCGAGCGCATCCCGACCGAGGCGCGGCTTCCCGTCGAGTGCTTCGGCGCCGCGAACGAATGGGCGGTCGCGCACCCCTCGGTGATCGTGCGCCGCTTCCGCTGCGGGCCTATTGAGCACGCGGCCTGATCCTTCCTGACAATCTGGAGAACATCACATGGCGCGTACCGTCACGCCGGAAATCGTCGCGCATGTGAAGCGCTTCGAGGGCTGCAAGCTTTTCGCCTATCCCGATCCCGGTTCGGTGAACGGCGAGCCGTGGACTATCGGCTATGGCCACACGTCCGATTCCTTCCTGAAAGTGAGGAAGGGGATGACGATCACGCAGGCGCAGGCCGATGCAGCGCTAGAGCACGATTTGAACGAGGTAGCCGATGCCGTCGAACGGCTGGTCAAGGTGCACCTCACGGACAACCAGTTCGGCGCGCTGGTCAGCTTCGCGTTCAACGTGGGAAACAAGGCGTTCGCCAACTCCTCGCTCCTGAAGAAGCTGAACGCCGGCAACTATGATGCGGTGCCGGCGGAGCTCGCCCGCTGGAACAAGAACGACGGCAAGGTCATGAAGGGCCTGACCAACCGCCGCGCCGCTGAGGCCGGCCTATGGGCGAAGGGTTCGTTCGTGGCGTCCAACACGGTTGAGGCGGCGCCGGGGAACCCGATCAAGGATCTGACGAAGCCTGAGACGATAACGGCCGCTGGCGGCCTTCTCAGCGGTGCGGCGGCCCTCGCGACGGGGAGCCCGGCTATTCAGATCGCGGTCGGCATCTGCCTCGTGGTCGCGGTCGGCGTCATCGCCTTCCTCGTGATCCGCAAGGCCACGCGATGAACTGGCTTCTCGACCTCATCCCCTGGTGGGCGTGGGTGGTCGCGGCTGTCGTTGCTCTCGCTGCCACCTACCAACTCTGGCTCCCGCTTTGGGGCCGTCTCCCATCTCTGTTCAAGGCCGCGCTGATCACCATCGGCGCCGCCTTCATCGCCTATATCGCCGGCCGTAACAAAGGGGCTGCCGGCGCCCTCCAGCGCGCCAAGGACAAGGAGCAAGCCCGTGCAGATGATATCCTCAAGCGCGGGGCTGAGGCTCGCGCTCGCTCTGACCGCGACGCTGGCGACGGCAGCTTGCTCGACGACGACGGGTGGCGGCGGAAAGACGGGTAGCGCTGTCTGCTTCGTGCTCCAGCCCGTCAGGTGGTCGGCAAGCGACACCCCTGAGACGATACGTCAGGTGAAGGCTAACAACGCGGTCGGCCGCGAAGTGTGCGGGTGGCGTTGATGACTGACATGCCGCGCCCGACTGAAAGCCGCGCCCCAAGATTCGACCCGACAATCAACCTCGGGCACGTCATCACCATGGGGTCCGTCTTGGCGACGATGATCGCCGGCTATGCGACACTGAATGCCCGCATGGGCGTCGTCGAAGCGCAGATCACGACGATGACGACGCTGATGGAGCGATCAATCCGAGCGGATGAACAGCTCCAGACGATGCGCACCACAGTCGACAAATTGGAAGATCGACTTGAGCGCGTCGAGCAAAAGTGACCGCGCCGCCTACGACGCGCCGACCGGCCGGCTGCTGATCCGCTTCGGATCCATCGACGGAATCGGCACGCTGGAGGACTGGGAGGAGTTCATCCGCTTCGCGCAACGGGAAATGCTCCGAGTGCGCATGCGAGCCTATGAGGGGGATGACTGGGAACTCTCGCCCGAGCCGATCAACGAGTTCTGACATTGCCCGGCTGGCACGCGAGGTGAAGCGTTCGTGTCAGTCTGGATCGCCGGACTTGGGCTTCGGGGGGGTATGCAGGAAGCCGTGGCCGAAGCGGCGACGAACGTTCCCGCGGGCTTTCTCAGGCTCGCTCGGGTCGGTACGAATGAAGGATGGCAGGTTGTCGCTGGGAGGGGTCTCGTGGGGAGCGGCGCCGGCCTTGGATAGGCGGGCTCTGAGATCGGCCTCATAGCGATCGTTGATCGCCCGGACCTCTTCAAGGATCCGCTGATAGCGCTCGTCCATGTCCTTCAGGAGCAGGGCAACGTTGTCCTCGTAGGGATAGGGCTCATCGGGATGGGCACCCTCTACCGGCAAGTAGTCGTCCATCTCCAACGTGGTTTGCAGGCGAAAGATAATCTCCGCATTGAGCGACCGGCCGTTTTCGGCCGCCTCTTTCTTGAGGCGGTCGCGCATCCCGTCCGGGAAGCGCAGCATATATTGGTCTTTCCATGCGCGGCTGCTGTCGTCTGCCATTCCTATCCAATGGATGCGTTTTGTCGTTGACGCAACCCTATCCTCTGGGTATGTTTAAATCATACCCGTTGGATAGGAGGCGAAATGGCAGAGCGTAGAACTAACAACGCGGGCTTTATGCTCCGCTTACCCGAGTGGCTTCGAGACGTCGTGAAGGCGCGCGCCGCTGAAAGCGAGCGCAACATGAACGCGGAAATTATCTTCCAGTTGAAGCGCGCTTACGGCGCGGCGGCGACGACGGGGGCCAGCTTGCAGGCAGACACCCCCGTCGTCGCTCAGAACACCGCCGCCTTGCAGGGCGGCGACATCATCAACCTCAGTGCTAAGGACACCGAGAATGACGACCAATGATATCGCCCTGAACGTCGATCAGCGCAACATCTCCATTACGGAAATCGAGAACGAGCCGCGCGCCCGAGATCTGGACATTGGCAAGCGGCTCGGGCTCGCGCGCCCCCGCGTCATCCGCGAACTCATCGCCCGCAATCGGCAAGAGATCGAAGGCTTCGGTCCACTCGCCGTGCGGCACGGCGAGTCGCGCGGGCAGGAGTTCACCGAGTACTGGCTGACAGAGGAGCAGGCGCTTCTCGTGGCCACTCTCTCGAGCGCGCCGAACGCCGCCGCTGTGCGTGCCATGCTGATCCGCGCTTTCGTCGCGTGGCGCCGTGGGCACCTCGGCGGGACGGCGAGTCTGGCGCCCGAAGTTCTGGAGATGATCCGCCGTGACGACGGCATCTCGCGGATGTTGGCCCGCAAGGTCACGGCGCTCGAAGGCCGGATCGACAACCTGCTGGTGAGCGTCAACGCGCGGGTGGCGGCGCTGGAATATGTCAGCGTGCGCGAGCTGCTGGAGGAGGCGAAGGCGATCCAGAAGGGGCGCCGGGGCCTGAACCGCAAGGTCGGGCACGAGCTCAAGAACCGGGCGCTTCTCGCCGGCTATCCTGCGCCGTGCCGCCGCTGCCCGCATTCGGGCGTATGGCTGTTCCAGCGCGACTTCGCGTCCCTCTACATGAAGGAGTCCGGCGCGGCGCTCGTCGCCGACCACAACGCCCGGCAGCGCGGACAGGGCAACCTGTTCGTGATCCCGGCCAAGGGCGGGGAGGCTCGGGTCTGATGAACCAGCACCCCGCACCACGCCGCCGCCCCGAAGACGCGGCGACCATCGCGCTGATGTTGATCAAGGCATCGGCGCTCCCGCCTGCCGGCTCTGCCGCTGTCGTCTCCACGCCGCGTCTTCCGGTTCTCGCCGGTGGCGCCGCTGCCGAGCGGGAGGCGGTCTAATGGAGACGGACAACACGCCGACCCGCCGGGGCTTCCTCGGTCAGGCGGTCGCCCTGTCTGCGTCAGCCGGCGCGGCCACCCTCGGCGTGCGCATCCTGACGCCCCACGAGCGCATCGACTCCGCAATTGAGGAGATCGAGCGCGCCTTGGCGGAACTCTACCCCGACACGACGATCCAGCGCCGGGGCGAAATGCGGAAGGCGCGCGGGACCATCATCATCGGGGCTCACCCCGACCCGGAAACGCGCATCCGCTACTTCTACGACGACGGGCTGCCGCTGTTCGCCGATCCGTCGACCTGACGAACACTTGAACACGGCACTGCGCCCCGCTGCCCTCACGGGTGGCGGGGCTCTTTTTGCGTTTATGGCGCTATGATCCGGCCATGGAATCACGATCGATGAACGGCACCTTGGGCGAGTGCCTCGATAACGGCTACGGCATCCGGGCTACATGCACCGAGTGTTGGCACGGCGCGCGGCTCGATCTGGAGGCGTTGGCCGCCAAGCTCGGCCGGGACCATGGGGCGCTACGCGATGACCTGGTGCCGAAGCTCCGCTGCACGCAATGCGGCGGCAAGCGCATCGGCCTGACGATCATCCCGCCCAACACGCCGCGGATATGGACGCAGGGCTAGGGCGGCATAAGGGCCGAAGGGACGTGACACTTTCCGCTTTTTTCGCACACGCTGCGCCCGTTGAAAATGTCACGCGCTGCTGATTTCTCGGTTGTTCGTCCGGCCTGTCACGCCGGAGGTCGCGGGTTCGAGCCCCGTCACTCCCGCCATTCAATTCAATGGCTTGCGTAAATCTCCATTCTGAATCAGTAATGCTTGACCGGCCCGGGTCGTGGCAGTTTGCGCCAGATTTTTCTGGCGCTGCAACGGATGGTCGCGCGATCAGCCAACCCTATACCGGTCGATCTCCCGCCTGCCGTCAGATGTGGACCCAGGGTCGATTGTGCGGGTCTTCCGCATGGCCCGCAAAGGGGACAAACAGGTTCTCGTAGCGGAAATCATTCTTGTTTGACACGAGGTCGTCGCGCACGAAGAAGGCGTTGACGCCATTTGCAAACACCAAGGTGTAAAATTTCGCCTTGGCTATCTTGTCGAGTGCCAGCAGCGATGCGCCATGATAGCGCGTCTTGTCCCAGACATGATGTACATCGAATGGGATGGTTACAGATTGGTCGGCGGGAATGCTTCCATTGTATTCGATGATCAGAACCTTCGGCCGCGGGATTAGCGAGAGCCACACCCACAGCTCCTGACCATCTATATCGATGGACATAAAATCGAGGTCGTCCGGCAAAGCGTATTTCTGATATAAATGGTTGATATTCAGCGGGGTGATGAACTCACGCGAAACGCCCAAATGCGCCGGGTGATCATTTCCATCCAGGAAGACACCCGACCATCCCTGTTCGCGCAAGAGAACGAAGTTACCTTCGAGGCCGGACTCGGGGGGGCGTGTTCCACGCCGGCCCGATGCCAAACTCGAAAAAGGTTCCTTTCGTGACGCTCAAACACGAGGCGAGCTTTTCTATGATGCCGTCCTCTCCGAACTGAGAACGAACCTTACGCTCGAAGGCCTTCAGGTTTGGCTCAATGTGTTTGGCGCGCTGCCGACGGCCAAATATGCGGTTCCAGACATTGGACATGACGTGCCATTCGGTTCGTTCCACCCTCTCGACGGAATTACCACAACAACCAAGTCTGTCCCATGCGCCTCGTCCGTCGGCCGGCTGCGACCTGCGGCTGGCGCGTCGCATGACAACATTTCGCAGAATGTTCATGGCGCGCGTTGCCGGGGTCGATCGTCCGCCAGCGTAACTGGCGCGGCAGGAATTCAGGGGAGCCCGTCACGCGCTTTCACGGAGTTGGAAGGCGGTTGACGCCGCCCTCCAGAACGCCATAAAGCAAGCCGCCATTGTGGAAGGTCAGCACATCGGTTCGCGTTGCGTCCATCCAGCGGCATGCGAGATGAAAATCCAAGAGCTGACAAGCGTTTGGAAGGGTGGCCGAGTGGTTTAAGGCAGCGGTCTTGAAAACCGCCGTGGGTGCAAGCCCACCGTGGGTTCGAATCCCACCTCTTCCGCCATTTCAGTCCCAAACTGGGCACGCCGAGCGTAGCTGTTTTCCCTCCTGAGACGGTAGCCAGCGTTCTGGGCAGGTCTCCTTTCGATCCGATGATGCGGACTTCCTTGGCTCCGACCTCCACCCGCCGAGCCAAGGCGCGTAAATGATCGCGTCGATAGCCGCCACCCTCCATCCGCATGCGC